>CAZSVN010000013.1:12213-17703 GCA_964610285.1 uncultured Candidatus Izemoplasmatales bacterium | reverse complement strand
ATAATCCAATGCATCATCTAGGTTTAGTTTTAAATTGGTTACTCGAATCATATTTACATACTCCTACTTGCACACATCCCAGCAATATAACCGCTAGCCCAAGCCCATTGCAGATTAAATCCTCCACAACGGCCATCAATATCCATGACTTCTCCAGTAAAGAATAGTCCTTTTACTAAGTATGATTCCATGGTTTGTGGATTGATTTCTTTTAAGGATACTCCACCTGCAGTTGTTTGAGCGTCAGCAAAGCTTTTACTACCTTTTATTGGAAAACGCCAATCAAACAACAAATCTACTAATGCAAATAGTTGTGATTGGGTTAAATCCGAAACAAGCATATTTTGTTTTTGAATTCCTGCTTCTTTCAGAATTGCTGAAATATAGCGTTTATTGATTAAACCTACTAGACTGAAATCGACTGGTTTATCACCTGAAATTTCAAAACGATGTAATACTTCTGCCTTACTCATAGAATTTACCAAAATGATTTTGATAAAAACATCTTCTCCACGATTATATAACTCAACAGCCTTTCTACTGAGTTGTAAAATAGTTGATCATCTAATACCATTATTACCATACACGATATCTCCTTCTTCTGTTTGAAGGACAATATTATTATGACTCAATTCCACCTTTGCAGGCATTTTAATTCCTTGTAAATGATTTAAATAAGGGCTATCTAATTTCAATTTTACTAGTGATGGAAATACTTCTGTGATAGAATGACCAAGCTTTTCAGCTAATGCATACCCAGACCCATCGCTACCCGTACTAGACATTGCTCTCCCGCCTGTTGCGATAATAACTTCATCCGAATCAAACCGTTTGCCATCTTCTAAAAAAGCCGTGAAGACATCATCACGTTTGATGATATTATTCACAAACGCATCGGTAACAACGTTTACACTAAGGCGATTAAGTTCATACAAAAATACATCGATGATACTGGAAGCTTGTTCCGATAATGGATAGGTTTTACCCTCTTGTTCTACTTTGGGAGCAATACCAAGTTCAATAAAAAAATCAATTACTCGATGTGGTCCAAAATACTCTAACGCATAATCCACAAATTCCGGATTATTATAATCCAAAACAGTTGTCTCTGTGTTCGTATAATTACATCGACCATTTCCAGTCACTAAAATTTTCTTTCCAATCCTGGCATTGCGTTCTAAAATAGTAACTTTTTGACCATTTCTAGCAGCTACTACTGCAGCAATCATTCCACTGGCTCCGCCACCAACAATAATTATGTTTTGTTTTTCCATTATTCATCACCTGTAAATTATTATAACATAATGATAAACATAAAAGAATAAAAGAAGGGTTTTTACCCTTCTAATAAGTTATTGTTAATCTTTAAATGACTACTTTTTATTCCACTGCTATTTCTTTTTGACCCAAGTGATTATTTTTAATAACAATCAATAATAATAGAACTACAATGGTAACAATAATAGCAATAAATAAATACGCATACCAAATGGAAGTAGCATCACCAATAAACCCCATAATTGGAAATGTTAAAATCATTATCAAACTGAAACTCATTCCAAAAAAGCTTAGTACGCTTGCCCTAGTTTCTGAAGGAATAAGACGATTAATGTAGTCAAATAGCACTACATAGAATAGGCTTTCTAATCCACCCACGATAATAAATCCAATGAACCCAAATACTGGAATTAATGTGGCCCAAAAACAAATCATCATAAAAATTGGTAACATGCTCAAAAGTTTTCGTTCACCAATTTTATGTTCTACTTTCTCTGCAACAATTGCACCTACAGCAGAAGCTAACGAATGAAATGCAAGAAAATATAACATCCAGCTTTCACTAAATCCATTGTAATTGAAATATTCTTGAGCATAGATAAATAGACTTGTTACGGGAGCAAAGATCAATGCTCCTATGATAATCAACAATGTCAATCGTTTACTAGAAGTCACTACTTTCCAAGTTTTGACGAAATGTTCGTTAATTCGTTGTTTAAAACTCAGATTTCTTGTTTCATGAGGTATGTGAGTTTCTTTCATTAGAAATATCGCTAGAAAGGCTAAAACAAACATTCCAGCCGTTAAATAGTAATCCAATTCATGTTGCCCGGCCAAAAATAAGCCTGTCAACAACAATACAACTACTGTTGCGAATTGATAAATCACTTCACGAATACCATTTACTTTCATAAATCGATGTTCTTGCTTTATTTCTTTTAAACTGTCATAGACCAATGCATCTCCACTTCCAGATTCAAAGGTATAGGAAATACCACAAAATATGAATCCTATTACAAGCAATAGGTAATTTGTGGAAAACAAGATAATTCCAATATAAATGAAATAAGTTAAAATCCCAAGCAATCGACTTGTTCTTCTACCATATAAGTCTCCAATCACTCCAGTTGGTACTTCCATTGTTAAACTGGATATATGAAAAATCATTTCAAATATCCCGACATCTAATAATGAAAATCCTCTAATTAATAAAAAAGCAACCCAAATTCCGTGAGTAAAATTAGTGTTTCTAAAAAACATATGTAGGTAATCCAATAAGATATTCCGTTTATATCGTTTTTGGTCTGTGTTCATAATAATTGCTTCTCCTAGTAGTGTTCTATACAAGTATTATACAAGATAATGAAATTAATGAAATGTGTTTTTAAAAAAAATGATACCCAGAAAGGATATCATTTACTCGTATTTTAATTATTTAAAAACCCATTACATTTTTCACACAATGCATTTGTTTTAGGGTTTTCATGCCCGCAGTACTCACATTTAACCATATCGTTTTGCGATGCTCCACAAACAGGGCAATAGTTTGCATCACCTTCAATCAATGAGTTGCATTTATGACAATGCACTTGTGGTATATGTGAATTGTTTGTATAGTGATTTTGGTATTTTGGATCTGCTTGTGCAGCTTTTTTCACAATAGTAATAAATATAATAGCAATAGTAAAAATCATGATAGGTATAAAAAGAGCACCAATTGTAAATCCGGTTGGTATAAAGACAAAGTTCATAACAAACATAAACACTAAAACTCCGATAAATGCTGCAGCAATTCCTTTTCTCATTTTCTCATCACCTCATTAAAACCATTTTCTGCGTTTAAAGTAAAATAACATTCCAACAACCAATAGCACTGAGAAACCAATAAAATAATATAAACCATTTTGATCTTGTAAGATTGGAAAGTTTGTAAAGTTCATTCCAAACACTCCAGCTAAAAATGATAATGGTATAAAAATCGCACTAAAGATGGTCAGTGTCTTCATAATTTCATTCATGCGATTAGAGATGTTATTCGAATATAAAGAGAACAATTTGTTAATTGCTTCAATTTCAATCAAGGATTTTTCAAATAAATTCTTTATATGATCTTCTAAATCATCATAATATTTTTTTAGTATTTTACTGAAAAACTCATTGTTTTTATGCAAATTCGATGGTAATAGATAGTTTTGCAATTGCAAAACATTATTTCTTAAGATAATTAAATTCTTATATATAGAATATAATTTCGATTGTTTTCTAGCATCCAAAGACATCACTTCTGTTTCAATAGAAAAGATTTGATCTTTGATATGATCCAAGACCTCAAAACTATCATCAACAATCATATCGTATACAACATAGAATAAGTAATCTTCTTTGTAGTTTGAGATGGGAGCTGCTTTACTACTTACGCGATCCAAGATATCTTTTTGAAAGCGATTTTCCCCTTCGGTAAACGTAATTACTTTGTCTTTAAATACTAAGATTGAGATGTAATCATCACACATCTTATTTTCATGCATATAATAATATTTTAGAACAATAAAGATGTAATCACTAAACACCTCATATTTATTGCGCTGATTTAGGTTTAAAATATCTTCTAATACCAAATCATCTACTTCAAAATCTTTACATATTTGTTTTAATTTTGGAACATTCATTAACCCTTCAATAGATATCCAGTCTACAAAATCAGTTGATAATGCTTCTATTTCATTGTGAAAAATAATCTCCTTGGAAGAATATTGAATATGAGTAATCACCGTTTCTTTTGGTTTATGGCCAGAATAGATATGTGTTCCCGGTGGGCGTTTCATGGAAACTTTTATTTTTGTTTGATTATTCATAGTAAACCTCCTAAATCTATTATATCACTAGTTTTCCGCATTCACGTTTTATTTCCATAATAATATTATTTTATATAACACCATTTGGGTTGCAGTATATCTTTCTCGAGAATAATGCAGTGATAAAGAATCGAAAGAATATAAATAATGTTAGAATTCCAATTCCTACTCGTAAATAAATGTTTTCATAATAATTGATTAGTGCATGTGCGCTTATTAATAGGACAAACCAAAACAAAAATTTTGGCCTTACACTATCAAACAATGATACTTTCTTTTGAATAGCATGATTGTCATATGCAAAATATACGAGAGCGCCTGATATTATACCTGTCCAATAATGGTGTCCAACACCAAAGAAATTGAATAAAGATCGATACAATACTACAACAATAGCTTCTAACGATATATCAGTCCCTGCATATTCATATAATGCATATCTGGCTGTTTCTAAAAAACTGAATCCCGCGCCAACGGCAAATCCGACGAGAATAGCTGTGACAAGATTGATTGCTTTGGTTTTGCGAATGAAAAATATGCAAAGTAATAACTTTGAAAACTCTTCAATTAGAGCAAATAATAAGTATACTTCAAAATTATAATCTTCAATATGAATATATCGATATACCAAAACAGCAAAGGCAACCGATGCAAGGCCCCCTAAAACAAAGGCTTTAATCAGTTCAAATCCGGAGGTTTGAATCACATTTTTAGATAATTCAAAAAAGAACCACAGCACCACAAACGGTACGATCAAACTCAGAGATAAAAAGGTTATAGGTACATTTTCTAGTAATACAGAAAATCCAAATATTAATGTTAATGTAAAAAATATTTTAATATAATAATATGGATATAAAATTCTAGATTGTTTCGGTTCAAATAATTGGTGCTTTAATTCTAAGGAACGATTTCTTCTTTCTTTAATTGGTCGAATATCCGCAACACGACTGAATAAGAATATAAAATACTTACAGTATGATTTGATGGTATCATCGTTAATCAGTCCTGTCAAATGAGACTTTATTGCTTTATAGTAAGTCTTCCATGTGGGACTTTCTTGATAATCATCCGCGTCTGTTATATAGAAAATATAGTCACAATTGTGGCACCTTGTTGATGTTTCGTTGTTTTCATATTTACATTTTGGACATATTCTTGATTGATCCATGAAAGCATCTCCTCTATATTGTTGTAAATATTACTTCTTTTGTATGAATTCTATATAACAACGTACATAAACGTTCTTTACAAAACTGTTTATGAAGTCTCTAGTAACTATTATAATTGTAAAATTTACTCTTGTAAACAAAGCTAAGCAAATTAACTCAGCTCCAATTTCGGGCAAAGCCCGAGG
>CAZSVN010000013.1:356-12203 GCA_964610285.1 uncultured Candidatus Izemoplasmatales bacterium | reverse complement strand
ATAGATATATAGTAGTATTATTTGCTGGTAATATGAATTTTAATGGTTTAGAATAGATATTACTTACAAATAAGGAGTAGCACATGGAAGATAAAAGAATCATCACCTTACGCGATGAAAAAGTAAATAAAGCGATTAATAAAATGGCAGCTCCTGCAATTGTAGGAATGCTTGTTATGGCTATCTATAATTTTGTAGATACCATTTTTGTTTCATGGACAAATCCAATCGCCACCAGTGCTACTCAAGTAGTACTACCTGTAATGCTGATTGCTTCTTCCATTGGATTATCATTCGGAATTGGTGGAGCAAGTTATATTTCTAGATTACTTGGACAGCAAAAAAAGGAACAAGCAGAAAAAGTAGTGATGTCGGCTTTATTAGCTGGTATTATATTAGGAATATTAGCAACGATATTCAACTATATTTTTATGGAAGATATCTTTAAGTTCTTTGGAGCGAATGCAGAAATTATGCAGATGACTCTAGATTACGGTAAGTACATACTACTTGGATATACATTCATGATTATGAGCATGATTTTAAACAATACGTTGCGATCAGAGGGTAGTGCTAAATATTCCATGATCGGTATGGCTATTGGAGCAATTTTAAACATTATATTAGACCCCATCTTTATCTTTACATTTAAATTAGGAATTTCTGGGGCAGCTATAGCAACAACCATTTCGAATGCTGTTTCGTTTACAATATTATTATCCATGTATTTAAGAAAAAGAACAGTCCTTCGTTTGCGAGTAAAAAATGTTAATTTTAATTGGTCTATATATAAGGAAATTCTAAAGGTAGGACTTCCAACTTTTGTAAAACAATTGTTATTTAGTTTTTCAATGAAGCTTTTAAACACAGCAGCAATTGAATATGGAGAAGGAAATGATTTATTAGCCACATTAGGCATTGTTATTCGTATTGTCACAATACCGTCCTATATCGTCTTTGGTTTAGGACAGGGGTTCCAACCAGTTGCTGGATATAATTATGGCGCAAATCAACCAAAAAGGGTGCTAGATTCTTTTAAATACACTGTTAAAGTCACAACTATAGTTATGTTGGTCACTGCATTCATCTTCAACGTATTTGGCTTTCTAATTTTGAAATTATTCCAGACTACGGAAACGATGGAGGCATATGCTATTTTAGCATTGCGTTATCAATCGATTGGATTGATTTTCTTGGGAGCAATTAATACAGTAACCATCTTCTTCCAAGCCTTAGGAAAAGGCTTTAAAGCACTTCTTATGAGTGTTGCAAGACAAGGGTTATTCTTTATTCCAATGATTCTCATTATTCCAGGACTTATTGGAGTGGATGGCGTCATGCTATCTCAATCATTTGCCGATATCTTATCATTAATTTTGGCGTTGGCTTTAGTAATACCATTTTTATATGAACGAAACTTAAAACACTTAAGTTCACAACCACATTAAAAACAAAGCCAGATTCTTTCTGGCTTTTTAAATATCTATATTTGGTGATTTTAGAGCAAATTTCTCAATGTATTCATGGGAATATGTTACAATGATATCGATGTGGAGGACAATGATGAAAAAAATTCTTTTATTATTAATAGTTATGTTATCAGTATTTTTAGTATCCTGTGGATCTAGTTCGGGATATGATACGATTTCAGCTGCGGACGCAAAGGCAATGAGAGACAATGATAGTTCTGTTTTATTTGTAGATGTTAGAGAACAATATGAATACGATGAAGAGCATATTCAAGGTGCAAAGTTATTACCGCTTGGCACCATTGAAACCGATGCAGCAACCATTATTCCGGATAAAACTGGGACTTATATTATCTACTGTAGAAGTGGAAATCGTAGTGCAACGGCTAGTCAAACATTGGTTGATTTAGGATATGAAAACATCTATGATATGGGTGGTATTATAAACTGGCCATATGAAACAGTTAGTTAATAATACTTAACAACAAAAATAGGAAGTCCCTAAGGGTACTTCCTATTTTTTTATATATTGGTAATTAAACTGATAACGTATAAATAATTGTATTTGCTAAAGTAATCAATGTGAAGAATATTGAACTAAAGAATACACCAGTCCAGATATTACCTGTTTTTAAAGATAATCTTCTAATAATAATTGCTGCAAATGATAATGTTGGAACAAGTCCTACAGTTAAAATTCCGCTTAATGAGAATGTTGGATAAGCAGCTACGCCACTTGAATATAATGTTGCATATTGATAAACCAAGAATACAACAACTGGGCCAGCTAATAATACAGCTGCTAATATGTCTCCCATCCATCCTTTTTTGCAGTTCTTAGTGTTTAGATATACTGCAACACCTGCTGCAAAGTAATAAATAAAGAACAATGGAATGTAACGCAATCCTTCAACAAATGATCTTGAGTTGAAGATTTGAATTGCGAATGTATAAATTCTAAAGTCGGTTTTAAAGATCCAACCAGTTAAAGCAACTACGAATAATACTACAATAACCATTGCGATAGCATTTAGTAAGCTTACTCCAACTTGTACTGGTGTAGCTTTTACTCCGTAAGGGTTTGAATCCGTTTCACCTGGGTTCATATAGAATGAAGTGATTAGATTAATTAACATCATCAATCCTGCAGCACAAAGTGCCCAGTAAACGATAGTATTAACGGATGCAGCTCCCCAACGTACGCCTGTTGCAAACCATGTTTGACCATCTGCTGATAGCAACCAACGGTAAGCCACTATAACAACGATAAGAACTACCGCACCTACCGTAACTTTATTAGCAAGTTTCACTAATTCTTTATTTTCACCTTTTAATCCATTAACAGTGATAACACCAATCCATATTGCAACAGTTGCGAATAACGCTAATGCTGCTAGGTATAATGTGATATCAGAAAGGACTCCAAGTTCTACTGCAGAACGATCCATAAATACTTTAATGTAATAAGCACTTAATACCGTAGCGAAAATAATAACGATAGCTTTTACGATGCTCTTTTCTGCTGCATTTTCTGATTTAACTTCTTGTTTTACTTCAGCGTTAGCAGCTTGTAAGCTGTACACTTTGTTAAATACTGGAAGTTTAGAAATCAATGCGAATAATGGGAAAATCATTGCGATTAATGCTAATAAAGCAATTAAAGTAAATAATTCTTTTAACCACCATGATTGACCAGTTGTACCAGTTGTTACACCATAAGATTCAAGAGTTCCAAGATCAGCATGTAATCCTAATTGATATGTGAATGCTTCTTCAAAGAATTCAATAGTATATCCAGTGGATTCCAATGACCATGTGTTTTGAGGATGAGTTTCATCCGGAGTATAAATAACTCGTTGTCCGCCTGCTTCATCGTACCAAACACCTGCTTCTGCTGTTCCTTCAGCAGTTCTACCTAAGAATGCTAAACCAACAGAATCTGTTACAAAGTCTTTGTATCTTACAGAACCAGTTAATCCAGAATCATTATCAAAGAAGAATTGATCATAATGAGCTGCGATAGTACCTGCACTACGTGGGCCAATATACGAAATTGGATCTGGTACAAATATGTAACGGAAATCAGAGCCGACTGGTAATTCAGCAGCGATCTTACGATATCCATTCGTTGCAAAATCCATTTCATCCCAGATAACGGAGTATGAAGCAGAGAAACCACCCATTGAGTGACCACTTACCCCAATCATACCGTTTCCAGCAGCGTCTTTCAATACATAATCCTGATCATACATGTATTGTGCAGCATCATATACCGCATACGTGTAAAAACTAAATTGTGCATCTAGATAAGAAGAATCTCCATGGTCATACATGTCAAATGCTAGAACTACATAACCTCTTTTTGATAGTTCAATAGCACCTTCTTCTTGCATTTCTTTATTGTTCAAATAACCATGTGTAAGAATTACAGCTGGCGCTGGGTTATCTGCATCTACGCCTCTTGGCATGTACAATAAACCTGCTAATTCTCCACGTTCCGTTTCAAAGCTAACAGTAGAAACCTTCACAGAAAAAAATGAATTTTGTACTAAGCTAGCTGATAAACTGGAAACTACTATTACCATTAAAAAGATTAATAACCATTTTAATGGATCTGATAATTTTTTAAACATTTTACTCCCCTTTTCTTTTTTATTTTTTATATAAAAATCTTAAAAAATCCTAGTAAAATTAAATCATCTTTTTTCCTACATAACAAACAAAAAGAGCATACAAAAATCAACAAATCTTGATCCCGCTTTGCTCTACACTCTAAGCGCTTACATTACATTTTTAATGTGGACATTATATCACTTGACTAAATACCTGTCAACACACTCATTAAAAAAAATATTCTTTTTTTTGAATTAATATAGATTCATAAAATTATGTTTATTTTTTACAGTATATTTTTTATAGCTTAAATGATCTTGTTGAGTGGACAGCGATTTTCCAGCCTCTTATCAACTCTTTTCTTTCTGTTTCTTCCATCCTAGGATAGTATACAAAATCGTCTTGTTTATGCTCGATAATTTCTTCTTTGTTCTTCCAAAACTTCACATGTATCCCCGCTAAATACGCAGCACCAAGTGCAGTGGTTTCCATAATTCGAGGTCTCTCTACATTGACGTTCATAATGTCAGATTGGAACTGCATCAAGTAGTTATTGACTGTAGCTCCACCAGTAGCTTTTACGATTGGAATTGCTTTTTTAGAATCTGCTTGCATCGCTTCTAAAACATCATGTACTTGGTAACATATAGCTTCTAAAGCCGCGCGAGCTATTTGACGTTTTTCAGTTCCTCTTGTTAAGCCAAAAATCGCCCCTTTGGCTTCGGAATCCCAATAAGGCGTTCCAAGTCCAACAAATGCTGGAACAAAATATACACCATCTGTGGTTTCTAGTTCTTTCGCAAGTTTTTCTGTTTCCGATGCTTTCTTTATGATTTTCAATCCATCTCTTAACCATTGTACGGTTGATCCGCCTACAAACACGCTACCTTCTAAGGCATATACGATTTTATTATCATATCTCCACGCAATAGTAGATAACATTCCATTGTCGGAATCGACTATTTGGTCTCCTGTATTCATAAGTACAAAGCATCCAGTTCCATAAGTAGAATTCACCATACCTGTTTCACAACAAAGTTGACCAAACAAGGATGCTTGTTGATCTCCGGCAACACCACTAATTGGTACTCTTTCGCCTAAAAAATTACGTTTAACAGTAACACCAAATAACCCGGATGAATCACACACTTTTGGCAACATACTTCTTGGGACAGTCATTATGTTAAGTAAATCATCATCCCAATCCAAATCATGTATATTATATAGTAGTGTTCTAGAGGCGTTGGAATAATCTGTTTTATGTTCTACTCCACCTGTTAATTTATAGATAATCCAAGAGTCCACAGTACCAAAAGAAAGAGTTCCTTTATCCGCTTTTTCTCTTGCGCCTTTAACGTTATCTAAAATCCATTTAATTTTTGTCCCTGAAAAATAGGCATCAATTAAAAGGCCCGTTTTTTTGTGAACCATATCACTAAAACCATTTGCCTTTAATTGGTCACAGATGGAACTCGTTTGTCTAGATTGCCAAACTATTGCGTTATATATAGGCTCACCAGTTATTTTATCCCAAACAATAGTGGTTTCTCTTTGATTGGTAATACCAATTGCTTGAATTTGCTTTGGATCAATATTTTTTTGTTGCAATGCTTCTGTGATCGTAAAAGTAACACTTAACCAAATCTCATTCGCATCTTGTTCAACCCAACCAGGTTGGGGATAGTGTTGGGTAATTTCTTTGCTCGCCATTGATATGATATTGGAATGACGATCAAAGATAATGGTTCTAGTACTTGTTGTTCCTTGATCGATTGCTACAATATATTTTTCCATTTATAGTCTCCTTATTATTTTAAACATGATTTAGTTAGAATAATATTTGAATCCGTACCTAAAATATGCTCGATTAAAATCTCACCAATTTCCATTGGTTTATCAATAACAACTGCATTAAGCACATCCATTGCTTCATATATTTTTTCTTTTGGGATCGGTTGATCTGTTTTTACGCTAACACGAGGCATTTCTGGAAATATAGTTCTCACTGTAGTCGTCAATACTCGCTTAGGTGCATTCATTTCAGTTTCAACGTAAGTAATGCCTCTCTTACATTGATTACCAGTAATAACACCTTGTTCATCTACAGTAACATGACATCCTCTAGGACAAACTATACAAATAAATTCTTTTTTCATAATACCACCTCTAAATCCACTCGTACATCTCCAAGACGATCCAAGTCTGCTATGTGCAGAACAACAGATTCCATTTCTGCAGGGACTACAAAGAATAGTTTTTTTCTCATGATCTCACGATCATTTTGAGTAATGATTAATGTTGCTTTTTCAATTTTTTTATTGGATCTAAAGGATAAAACTATTTCCTTAGATTCCCAATCAAAACTGATTTTTTGAGGGGTCACAAACAACAGATTGTTTCCTGGTATCACACCGATTGTTTCGTTGGTTCTTACTTTATCGCAAAGAACATAATCACTTGCACATTTTCCAGCTCGTTCACTCTCTTTAGATACATTATCAACTAAATCATGCACTTGTAAAGAATTTCCACAAATGAAGATTCCTGGTACACTTGTTTCATATGCCTGATTGACTGCTACACTTCTCGTTCTTTTGTCTTTTTCTACTTGCAAGGTATCAAACAAAGTAATATCCGGAATCAATCCAATGGATAAAAGAAGTGTATCCACTTCAAATGTTTTTTCAGTGCCTTCTATTGGTTTAAATGAAGAATCTACTTCTTGAATAATAATAGACTCCAAACGATGATCTTCATTTGCTTTTACTTGTGTTATGGTATGAGATAAGAATAGCGGTATATCAAAATCGTTAAGGCATTGCACGATATTTCTTGTTAATCCATTTGAATATGGCATAAGTTCTGCGACTCCCAATACCTTAGCACCTTCTAAATGCATCCTTCTTGCCATAATTAAACCGATATCACCACTACCCAAAATAAATACACTCTTACCAACCATATAACCATTGATATTCAAATATCGTTGTGCACTACCAGCAGTAATGACTCCCTTTGGTCTATCTCCAGGCATTACAATAGAACCTCTGGTTCTTTCGTAACAACCCGTAGACATGACAATCGCTTTAGTAGATATTTTTTCAATTCCAGTTTTTGCAGAAGCAACCACTATTTCAAAGCCAAAATCCGTTTTTTCTACCGAGGTTACTGTCGCTCCAGTCATGTAATCTATGTTGTTTTCATAAAATCGTTTTATATACTTATCGGCATATTCTGGACCAGTATATTCCTCTTTAAATACATCTAACCCAAATCCATTGTGAATACATTGATTTAAGATTCCACCTAAGGTTTCTTCTTTTTCAATTAGTAGAACATTTCTGCCTTCTTCTTTCGCAGCAATAGCGGCTGCTAGACCAGATGCTCCTCCACCGACAACAATTACTTCTCTTGTCATTTTTTCACCTTCGTTTCTGAAACAAATAAATTGGATTTGTTGGTATCATATTTGACATCTAGAGGAGATATATTTCTTTCTCTAGCAATCAATTTTAAAACTTTTTCTTCGCAATAACCGCCTTGACAGAGACCTGCTCCCGCTCTTGTGCGTTTTTTAATTCCTTTTATGGTATCTGACCCTAATGGACCATGAATAGCATCCACGATTTCTTTTTCTGTAATCAACTCACATTTACAAATCATACTTCCATATAATGGATTTTCTTTTACAAGAGCTTGCTGCTCTTCAAAAGGTAAGGTATGAAATTCTGCAGGTTTATAACGAATTGGATTAAAGTTAACGTTCACTTCAAATTGAGCTTTGATATGTATGATATCATTCAGTAAATATTTAGCAATTGCTGGCGCAGCTGTTAATCCTGGTGAATCAATTCCAGCCACATGATAGAATCCTTCTACTTCATCGGACTCTTTTATGATGAAATCTTCCTGATTAGAGCTTGCTCGAATACCAGCGAATGATCGAATAATTTCATGAAATGGAATATTATCTGCTAATGCAGATGCGTGTGTTTTAACATATTCTAGTCCTGCATAGGTGTTATCTGTTCGGTGTTTATCATCCACAACTTTACTATCAGGCCCAACTAAAATATTACCATGAACTTGAGGTGTTAATAATACGCCTTTTCCAAGTTCTGTAGGCAACGGATAAAGTACATGATTTACAAACCCAACTACTCTCTTATCTAAGACAAAATATTCGCCTCTACGCGGTTTTATTTCATATTCAACATGAGACTCCACCATCTTAGAAATATCATCTACATTAACACCTGTAGCATTTATAACTGCTTTAGAAGTAACCGTATCTGATCCATTTATTGTTATGGTAAACAAATCGTTTTCTTTTGTTATCGATGTCACCTCTGCGTTTTTACGAAATGCAATTCCGTTTAGAATTGCATTTTCCATTGCAGCAAATGCAACTTCCCACGGATAAGTTACTTTGGTAGTAGGCAAAGACAATACTTTTGTCGTTGTCTTCGATAAATTTGGTTCATATTTTACTGCATCAACAAAATCCAAAATTTCAAATTCTGGCACTTTATTGAGTTTTGAGGTTTCCACAAGTTCCATCAATTTTTGTTCTTCTTCTTTGTTGTGCGCAACTACATACGCTCCAGTTCTAAGAAGAGGAATACTTAACTCGTGTTCCATCTCTTCATACAATTGATTTCCCCCAACGGATAACCTCGCTTTAAGTGAACCGGGTTCTGGGTTATGTCCAGAATGAATAATTGCACTATTTGCTAAGGTTTGAACGTTAGCAACATCATTTTCTTTTTCTAAAACCAAAGCTTTTACATTGTATTTTGATAACTCTCTAGCGATGCAACTACCTATAATACCAGCACCAATTACTACATAATCATACATATTAACTTCCTTTCTAAATAAAAAGCAAAAAAAACTTTCATTTTTTTCGCTCTAGTCTCTCTTAAATATTAACTTTTCGTTTTATTTCTTATAATTCCATAAATCCGCATCAGATGTCGTTAAGGCAATTGCTCCGTGAGAGAAACATCTCTCAACTTGAGTCTCATTTTTAATTAGTCCACCCATCAATACTTCGCAAGCTATCTTCTTTTTAATATATGGTATTAATTCATAACATGTAGACGGCAATATCTCAACAAAACTTGGATTGAGTCTTCGACCAATATCAAGACTTTGTTCTAAGGATATGGAATCTTTTATGAAGAATCGATAAATCCCAATAACAGATCGTTTCTTACAAACTTCTATTACTTTTGGTTTGCTCGATATAATCCCATCAACATTAAGAGTCTGAATCAAATATATTGCACCGTATTCATCGCTCGACAACCCTTTGATAAGTTCAGAATGAATCAACACTTTTTTATTATTTTTTTTCATTACCTTCACTAGATCTTCTAATTGAGCCAACTGAAAATTCATTAGAATTCCGTATTTCAAATCAGATTCTAAAAAAGTTTTCATGTTTTTATGATTTGAAATAGCTGGGATAATTCTTTGATTTAACATAATATTGCCTCCCAAATAAAAACAAAAAAGAACTTCAAAAATACTGAATTCAGTTTGTTCTCATTTGTCTCTACCATTATTAACTTTTTATACAGTAATTATAGAACGTTTCCATATACTTTGTCAAGGAGATTTCTAAAAAGAGTCCTATATAAGCATATAATTATTATTTTTTTTAACAATTTTAATGATATCTTGTTTAATTAAGCAAAAATATATTATAATTGTTATTGGAAGTATATAATGTTATACTTTGGTATTAGAAAAATTTTTGTTTGATGAGGTTTATATGGATATTATTCAAGGTATTACATTAAATATAGCATTCCTATTTGCATTTTTATTTTTATTTAGCTTTCCAAATATAACGACCAAAGACCGTTATCATAATTTACAAACAAAGATCGTTAAAGGGTTAATCTTTGGAGTTATTAGTATTGGAATTATGTCCAATGCATGGGAAATGCAAGCAGGAGCTATCTTTGATACAAGATCGGTTATTATTAGTGTTGTTGCATTAATGTTTTCTGGAGTAACCGCCATTGTTACGGCGTTGATTGCTATTGGATATCGGATATACCTTGGTAATATTGGAGTATATGCAGGAATATTAACAATCGCATCATCCTTATTAATTGGGATGCTTTGGAGAAAATTTGTTTACAAAAAAACCAAATTAAATATTTTTGTAGAATTATATTTATTTGGTGTCTTGGTCCATATATTTATGATTTTATCACAATTTGCTTTCCCTTATCCTACGAATATTGAGGTTATCACTAAGGTATCACCCATTGTATTAATTGTATATCCTTTTGCTACAATGTTAGTTGCTAAAGCGATTATTAATAATGACCAGAGGGTTCTGTTTCATGAACAAATTGTTATCAATGAAAAGAAATACCGAACCATTTATGATGAAAACCCACTAGGAATGATTCAGTATGACAAAGATGGGGTTATTCAAATTGTAAACGAAAAATTCGCAAACATTCTCCATACAGAGACCAGCAATTTAATGCATCTAAATATGAAAAGTTTACCGAATAAAAAATTGGTACAAACATTAGAAAAAGCATTGAATGGTGAAACTTCTATATTTGAGGGGTTCTACAAATCAATATTCTCAAATTATGAGTTTCCAACTAGAGTCCAATTCTCACCAATCTATGAAAACGATGAAATAGTGGGAGGAATTGGCATTGTAGAAGACCTAACGGAACTATATTCGAATCAAATCAAGATTTCGGAATTATCTAGATTTGATATCTTAACAAAAGTGAATAATCGTACTTCATTTGATAAATATTTATTACATCGAAAAACCAAGCCAAAACATCCACTATCTCTTGCTATTTGTGATATTAATACCTTTCAAATTATCAATGAAACGTTTGGATATGAAATTGGCGATCAATTACTGATTGACATTGCAAAAACCCTTAACAAATACAGCAGTAAGAATATTTTTATTTACCGTATTGGTGGGGATGAATTTGCATTGATAATGGAAAACATAGATGAGAGAGAATGTTTAAACCTCGTTGGTAAGATTCAGAATGAAATTGCAAACTTACCGAATTATAATTTTACTATCAATGTAAGTTTTGGATGTGCAACCACTACCGACAAAAATAATGATATCTATAAACTACATAATTTAGCACTAAAAAATATGCATAACAATAAAATATATGATGGTTCAAGTATTTCTAAAAAAACAATTGATATCATTATGACTACATTATTTGATAAAAGCTTTAGAGAATTAAAACATTCAGAACGAGTAGGAGAAATTTCTTCTAAAATTGCTGAAGAATTGAATTTAGGAACTGCGTTCTATAATCAAGTAGCCTTAGCAGGGAAATTACATGATATAGGAAAAATCAATATCAGTGAAGATATTTTAGATAAGCCTGGAAAATTAAACGATATGGAATGGAACCGAATAAAAAAACATCCAGAATCTGGTTTTCGAATTCTAAATTCTGTTAAGGAATACATGATAATAGCTACCATAGTGTTATATCATCACGAACATTATAATGGAAAGGGCTATCCTCAAGGGTTAAAAGGACATGATATTCCATTAGCATCTAGGATCATTAGTATTGCTGATGCTTATGATGCGATGACCGAATTTAGGCCATACCGAAAGTCATTCACGAAAGCAGAGGCTTTGGAAGAGCTAGTTCGCTGTAAAAATACGCAATTTGATCCAGAATTGGTTGACCTATTTGTCGAGAAAGTTTCAAAAAATATATAGATTTGAAGA
>CAZSVN010000013.1:0-252 GCA_964610285.1 uncultured Candidatus Izemoplasmatales bacterium | reverse complement strand
TATAACATTTTTTTTGGAAGGGATGAACCTCAACACTTGAAGAGAACAGGTTTTTAAATCATTATAATCTTTACATATTACAAAAACTTAAAATTAAAATCTACTTCAATTGCTTAAATCTATAAAGCCAATGAAACTAAATAAACCCAATTACTTAAATCTATAAAGCCAAAACAACTACATAAATCTGAGCGTCTATAAACATCCCTTCATCTATTTATACCACACTAAATTTATAATTACCATAGGTTA
>CAZSVN010000012.1:4142-17974 GCA_964610285.1 uncultured Candidatus Izemoplasmatales bacterium | reverse complement strand
ACCATCGACCTCACGCTTATCAGGCGTGCGCTCTAACCACCTGAGCTATAGGCCCTTACAAAAATTTCTTTTAGCAATGCGAATAATATTTTACTATTTATACATTTATTTGTCAATTGTTATTTTCCATAAATTTCAAAAAATATTATATTTTTAATATAATCGTTCCTTAATACCGCTTTGGCTAGGTGCTAAGCTCATTTTCCGGGATATTTTATTTTATTTTTAACCATTTTTTCCCTAATTATCACTTCTGGATCGAATCCTAAGTCTGATACCATAGCTAATGCATAGATTAATACATCCGCTAATTCTTCCTTTACGTTTTCTAAATCCGGTTGACTGTCTTCCCATTGATAGTTCTCAAGAAGTTCTGCGGCTTCGATAATTATAGATTTTGCTAGTGATGATGGAGTATCATGATCTCTCCAACCTCTTTCATCTCTAAACTTTATTATTTCATCCAATATTTTCTTCATTTGCTTCTACAACTTTCTTAATGCGTTTTTTTAGATCCGTACGATCTATGATAACAATTCTATCACAACCCAAGCATTTAATTTTACAGATGACTCCAAAGCTTGTTATCTCCCAAAGGTTCTTTCCACATGGATGGCCTTTTTTTAATATTAAAACACTTCCTTGTTTGATATCAAAATTTGGTTTATTCATCGTTTAACTCCAGACTTTTAATAAAGTTATCTAGTTCCAATTTATCTTGAAATGATATTACAATCTTATTAGAAGATACTTTGACAGGAGATTTTAAGTTTATTTTAGAGTTAATATAATCTTTTGTAATATTAAGTTTTTCTTGAAAATCTTGATCAAGAAGTTTTCGTTTAATTTTTACTTTCTTTTCTTCCTTTTTAACTAAGTTTTCAATATCTCTTACCGTTAATTTTTCTTCAATAATCATATTGGATATTTTTTTGATTCGATTGATATCTTTTAGTTTGCTCAGAGATCTTGCATGACCCATAGTAATATTACCTTTATTAATTTCTTTTAAAACTTCACTTGGTAAAGATAAAATACCAAGCGCATTTGAAACATAAGATCTACTCTTACCGATTTTGGTTGCTAATTCTAAATGGGTTAAATTCAGTGATTTAATTGCATTCAGATAAGCTTCCGCTTCTTCGACGATGGTTAAATCTTCACGTTGAATATTTTCCAACAAAGCGAGTTCCGCAAGATATTGATTGTTATAGTCTCTTACAATTGCCGGTACTGTCGAAAATCCGGCAATTTTAGATGCTTTACATCTTCGCTCGCCAGCAACTAACATATAGCCATTCGATACCCTTTTTACTAGCACTGGCTGTAACACCCCATTGCTTCTAATGGATTCTGCTAGTTCATTTAAAGATTGTACATCAAAATGTCTTCTAGGTTGGAATGGATTTGGAGCTATACTGTCTAAATCGATATCAATAACTTCTTCTTTTTCAATATCAACAATTTCATTTTCTTTTAGTAAATCGCTTAATCCTCTTTTGATAAATTCGTCTTTATTCATTGCGGCTAATCACCTCTTTAGCTAACTTCTTATATCCCACAGAAGACTTACTTTTTGGAGAAAATATGGTTACAGGAACACCATAAAACGTTGCGTTCGAGCAAGTAATATTTCGTGGTATGATTGTTTGAAAGACCTTTTCATTAAAGTACGTTTTTATTTCATTAACAATTTGATAACCAGAGTTTACTCTAGCATCTAACATAGTCAATAAAACACCGTAAATCGTTAAGGTTTCTCGGTTTACTTTCTTTTTTGTTTGTACCAAACGTATCGTGTTTAACAATTGTGTTAATCCATCCATTGCTAAAAACTCACATTGCACCGGCACAATAACCCCATCGCTTGCCATTAATGCATTTGCTGTAATGTAACCTAAAGATGGTGGACAATCAATTAATACATAATCGTAACCTTTTTTGACTTCCTGCAATAAAGAATGCAAGATAAAATCTCTATTAGAGTCTAAAATGATTTTTTCTTCAATGCCTTCGACTAATGTTTTTGCGGGTAATACATCGATTAAATCATTTTTTGTTTTGACCAAAACTTCATGAAATTCTGCTTCCCTTGTAAAACAATCAAAAACAGATTTTTCAAAGCTTCCGCGATTGATTCCCATACAAGTTGTTGCGTTAGCTTGATAATCCAAATCAATCAATAATATTTTCTTTCCAAGGTCAGACAAAGAACTGGCTAAATTAATAGCTGTAGTTGTTTTTCCTACTCCGCCTTTTTGATTCGCTATTGATAATACTAAACTCATTTTCATCCCTACTTTTTACTTGTTAAATAGTTTGCTATCATTTCATAATTATCATTATAAAATGCAATTACTTGTGGATTAAAGAATTCTTGCAAATCCACATGTTCAAAAATATTTACCCTTGCTTCTTCATCGGTACGCTCAATTTTATTCCATTCTCTATCTTTTTCAATTTCATAGGAAATACTAGAATAGATTAAACAGAATGCAATAATTTGTTCATCGTTGTAATCCGTTAAATCTTCGACCTTATAACTATATTGATGATCTCTTTCCTGTTCCACTTCTTGGAACCTAACATAGAAATTAATCATCATAGAAAACATATCCGTATTTTCATTTAATAGATATTTGCTTAACATATTGGATGTCTTTTTCATCGAAATGGATATTTCTGGATTATCCAATATTGGTGATAATCCTTTTTCGTGAATATACACATACAAATCCATTAAATTGACAATTTCTCTTCCGTCTTTCATAATTTGTTCTGCGATAAATCTACTCAACTCAAACGCTGCTTTTTGAAACTCTAAATCTTCATAAAGCGGTGAGACGTGTGCGTCTTGCCTTACATCTTCTAGATAATATAAAATATCATCTTGATAATTACGAATGATGTGATTCATCTTAACCCATTCATAATTCA
This sequence comes from uncultured Candidatus Izemoplasmatales bacterium, assembly GCA_964610285.1. Classification (GTDB taxonomy): domain Bacteria; phylum Bacillota_I; class Bacilli_A; order Izemoplasmatales; family Hujiaoplasmataceae; genus 4572-104. Next base: position 15,037 of record CAZSVN010000012.1, on the reverse strand, counting down.
AGTCCGTATATATTTTTTCATTATGAAGTATTTGTATCAAATTAATGAAATAGAATAAAACTAAAATTGTTATATAAACGTATTCCGCTCCCACAATATCTGTTTGGGTTACCAAGCCAGCTCGGAATGTTAATGTATAGTATATTCCATATACAAACACGAATGTTCCATATATTAAATAAGAATACAATTCTTGGTAAAAGATAATGATACTAAGGGAAATATAGAAAAATATGTACGCATAAAAACTATTGACCCCTTGTGTATAGTAAAACACCAGTAAAATCGAATAGATAATCGAAACTTGGATAGCAAATAGTGGTTTTTGAAATTTCGATAACAATAACATGACTCCCATTAATACGAATAATCCAGAAATTGTAATAACTTTCATCAAGAAAGAATAATCAAAGAACGTAGAATAAGGAATGGTTAATATGGTTAATACAAGTAAGAATCCCATAACCAACCAAACTTTGATTTTTCGCACTTCGCTCATTGGTAGGAATTCGGTGTTAAATACTTTTCTAAAGAACTCTTTCATGCAGAACCCCCTTCACCAAAGGCATCCGTGATTATGGCATCAAAGACATCAGAATTTTCTTGATATATTTTCATTATTTTTGAATCGATGTAGTAAAAATAATCGGTGTTTGTTATGGTAGAAAATATTTCTTCGTTGGATAATTTTTTCATTCCCAACAATCCTTTTTTTAAAGAAACATAAAAGACTACAAAAGCCAGTATTTTAACTTCAGTCATATCAGATTGTTTATTAAAACTAATAAAATGAGTTGCTGAAAAAATTTCTCTTTTTTTAATATTCGCTTCTCTAGACTTGCTTATTTTAACCCCAATTTTGGCTAAAATATTTTGATTACTAATTAACAAACGTCTTAATCTATCCAAATCTTCTTGATTGTAGTCCGGATACTTCTCTAATATCTTCTTATCTTCGATATTAACCTCTAAATCCTTCAGTATGGAAATCTTTTCCTCAAAGATGTTAGGTAGTTCTATCTTGTTACTAAAAGCCTTTAAAAACTCATTTGTGTGACTATAATAATCCATGAAAGATTTGTCTTCTTTGTTTGTTTTATGTTTCAAATCAATTAATAAATTTATATTGCGATATTCCAATTCTTTGGATTTCGCAATTTGATTATAAAAGAATGATTTTTCTTTCATAATAATATACGCAGAAATCGATAGCATCATTAGAAATAATATTGAGAATAGTATGATACTAAAATTACTTCCTCCGGTTGAATTTTGTGATAATAATAGATCTGGATAATTCACAATAGTTAAGATAAGTGCTACGATAAAATAGATATCACTAATGATTAGCACTTTCATATCTTGATAGATTGCACATACGCAATAAGCAACAAAAAGCAACGGGATAAAGGATGGTGATTGAAAGAACATGATCATTGCTGTAGCAATGGAAAACATGCCTAATGTTGAAATGTATTTATTCATCTTTAAATAGGAATATTCACTATCGCCATAAGCAGATAACACAAAATTAATCATCAAAAGAACAATGTAGCCTAACGCAACTGGAATAATAGCGGCAAAGGTATACTTGGTCAGTATCATGTAAGTAACGGTTAAAATAAGCATAACAAAAAATACGCTGGATACAATAGAATTCTTTCCGCGAAGGTTTTTAATTTCTAAATATTCACGATATTGTTCAATTTCTGAAAATGCATGCGTTTTTTTTCTATGCAAACGAGCCTCCTATAAAGGATTGTTTTTGATCTTGCCAAATATTCTTGGGTATATTGGTTTGGTATCTTTTATCTTTTTAATAATAATCAATACTCTTGTTTCATCATGGTTAATTCGATATTCTTCTACAGCTTCTAATACTCCGCCCAATACTTCAATTGCGTTTTTTGCTTCTAGTAATTCGTCTTGGGAATGAATGGATTTAAAAGCGACAAAATATCCACCAACTTTGACAAATGGTATTGTGATTTCAGCTAGTATATTTAATTTCGCAACCGCTCTTGATGTAACGATATCATACTTGTTCTTTTTGGATAATTCTTCCGCTCTACCATGAATTAACGTTACGCCTTTTAAAGAAAGAGCATCTATTAATGTTTCTAAAAATAGAATTCGTTTGTTTAACGAATCCACAATTGTAACGTCCAAACCGGATTCAATAATCTTAAGTGGTATGGATGGAAAACCAGCGCCAGCACCAACATCTAACAGTCTTTTATTTTTTAAATCTAAATACTTTGACAACACTATGGAATCGTAAAAATGTTTATAATATACCGAATCAATATCGGTTATTCGGGTCAAATTTGTAATTTTGTTCGCTTCCATTAGCAACTCAAAATATTGATTAAATTTTGGGTTTTCTAATAATCGATTTAGATGTTGATCTAAATCTTCTCGTTTTTGAAACATGATTAGGGGCTCCCCTTCTAATTCTATATTTTATCATACAATCAATTGTTTGTAATGTATTTCATGAAACTTATGTTTCATATCTTCTTTTCAAATGAATTAACAACATTTGAATATCACTTGGATTCACTCCGCTAATCCTTGAAGCTTGAGATATTGTTAATGGTTTAATTAGATTCAGCTTGCTTCTTGCTTCTAATGCAAGGTTTTGAACTTCATCAAAATTAAGATCAACCGGTATTTTTATGTTTTCTTCTTTTTTTAATTTGTTCGCTTCTTTGATTGCTTTTTGAATATATCCTTCATATTTAATATTGATTTCAACTTGTTCTTCAGCATCATCGGAAACTTGAGGATCGTATTCAAACCATTCTTTAATAGTATCAAATGTCATATCTGGTCTTTTTAGCAAATCATATAAGGATATTTTCCCTTTGATATTGACTAAATCATTTTTGGATAAATATTCATTAATTTCTTTTTTAGGTGTAATATAGACTTCTTTTAATTCTTCTAACATATGATCGATATCGTTGCGTTTTTTGGTAAAAGACAGATATCTATCTTCTGATATTAACCCAAGTTGATATCCATAATCGGTAAGACGAAGATCTGCGTTATCGTGTCGAAGCAATAAACGAAATTCCGCCCTAGATGTTAACATTCGATATGGTTCTTTGGTTCCTTTTGTTACCAAATCATCAATCAACACACCAATATATGCTTCATCTCTTCTTAAGATAAGTGGTTCTTTATTATCCAGTTTTTGACTGGCATTGATTCCTGCCATTAGTCCTTGTGCTGCAGCTTCTTCATAACCGCTTGTTCCATTCACTTGCCCAGCAAAGAACAGAGATTTAATAATCTTTGATTCTAAAGAAGGCCATAGTGTTTTTGAATCAATAGCATCATACTCAATTGCATAAGCATATTTCGCTATCACAGCGTTTTCCAAGCCGGGTAAAGAGTGCACCATTTCATCTTGTATTTCAAAAGGCATGGATGTAGAAAATCCTTGTAAATATACTTCATCTAATGAAGCGGATTCGGGTTCGATAAATAATTGATGTCTTTCTTTATCTTTAAACCGCACTAATTTATCTTCAATAGAAGGACAATATCTCGGTCCAACACCTTCTACAAGACCACTATACATGGCGGATTTTGTTATATTACTGTTGATAATTTTATGTGTTTCTGGTTTTGTGTGAATCAAATAACAAGGCCACTCTTGATCTAAAACCCTTAAATAATCCTTTTCAAAACTAAATTGATATGCAAAATCATCTCCAGGAGATAATTCCATTTTGCTAAAATCAATACTGTCACGTTTTACTCTTGGTGGTGTACCCGTTTTTAGACGGAATGTCTTATGACCCAACTCACGCAAGTGTTCACTTAATCCAAGTGATGCTTTTTGTTTATCTGGACCCATAATTTTATAAGTATCCCCGACCAAAATCTTCGCTTCCATAAACGTTCCCGTTGTTATAATAACGGCTTTAGAAGAAAGAATTCTTCCATCTTCTAATTCTACGCCTTTGATCGTGTTGTTTTCTGTAATTAAACGCTTCACATACATTTCTAATAAATCTAAATTATCTTGTTTTTGTAATGTTTCCAACATTTCAGCGGGATATTCTAATTTATCCGACTGCGCTCTTAAAGCCCTTACAGCTGGCCCTTTTGATTTGTTTAACATCTTCATTTGTAAGCATGTTTTGTCAGTGTTTTTTCCCATTTCACCGCCCAAAGCATCTATTTCTCTTACTAGAGTTCCCTTTGCAGGGCCACCAATGGATGGATTGCACGGCATAAAAGAAACCATGTTTAGGTTTCCAGTTATCAATATTGTTTTTTTATGTAATCTAGCTGAAACCAAAGCTGCTTCGGTTCCCGCGTGTCCTCCACCAACTACGATAACATCGTACATTTCATCACTTACTTTCCAGTCTATTTTATCAAATCTACAATGAATAGTAAATTTACTGTAACAAATTAAATTAAGTTGTAGTGTTTTAGAGCGTTCACAAAACCAAAATCATCAACATTTGTTGTTACAAATTCCGCTACTTCTTTTAAACTAGAAACTGCATTTCCCATAGCGATTCCGTGTTTCACTTCTTGAAGCATTTGAATATCATTTGGGCCATCTCCGATAGCGTAAATATCATCAGAAGAATACTGTAGATATTTAATTAATTCTCGAACTCCTTCTGCTTTCAAATCACCTTTCATATTCACATCGTAGCCAAACTTAGTAGCTTTATGAAAATCCAATTCTGGTAATTTTGAAAACATATATTCCAATTGATCGTGTTCAAAAGCCACCATAGAAAACACATTTTTAGTTGGATAAAACGTTCGATCTAAATTCGGTTTTTCAATTTGAAACGTCTCACTAAAGCGGTCAGATACATCGCTGTCTTTCCGATATGATACATATCCATCCAGATATTCAATCACTAAATCCGCTTTGATTTCATCTGCGATTTCCATCGTTCTTTTCACAATATCATTTGGAATATAACGTTCATAAATGATTTTATTGTTATGCATAACATAAGATCCATTAGATAATATCAAATAATCTATCCCTAACGTAATATGATGATCATATAATAAAACTGGACTTCTGCCTGTTGCGATTGCTACAATATGTTTGTTTTCTTTTAGTTTTTTAATGCCTTCAATAACTCCTTTAGCTGGCTTCCCGTTATTTAATACAGTACCATCTAAATCTATAAAAATTAATGCCATTTTCTTCCTCCAATTTAAAAGAATCTCAGCTGAAGCATCTCCACCCACATAAACGCCTTACTTAAGGCTGCTTCCGTCAAGACCTGACCTAATTCGTGGGTATCTATTGAGTGAAGATGCTTCATATGAGATTCTATCAAATATTATAACACAATATCTATTTTTATCAATTCTTTTCATCTCTTAATTTCTTAAAAAACGACTTCAATAATTCGTTAGACTCTTTCTCTAATACATTCGGTAAAACAGAAGTTTTATGATTAAAATTAATCTCGAATACATTTGTAAGTGATTGATGAGCTCCAAATTTTGGCTCTAACGCACCATATACAACACGATTGATTCGAGAATTTATGATTGCACCCGAACACATTAAACAAGGTTCTAATGTAATATAAATATCACAATCTTCTAATCGCCAAGTCCCTAATTTCTCACAAGCTTTTCCTATGGCGATCATTTCTGCATGTGCAAGGCTTGATTGCCTTGATTCGCGCTGATTATAGCCTCTTGCAATGATTTTATTATCTTTTACAATCACACACCCAACAGGAACTTCTAATAGCTCATATGCTTTCTTCGCTTCTTTGAGAGCTTCCTGCATGAACAACTCATCATTGGTTGAGTAAGTCATATTTTTGAGGCCTTCCTGGAACTTCATGACAATCTCTACAACGAGCTTCATAGGTATCTTTCGCTCCAACAAGGATAATTGGATCATGATAATTCGCTGGCTTGCCATTGATGATTCTTTGCGTCCTAGTTGCTGGGGTAAAACATTTGACACAAATCGCTGTCAATTTGGTAACATACTCTGCCATGGATAAAAGTTTCGGCATAAAAGAGAATGGTTCCCCACGGAAATCTCTATCCAATCCCGATACAATAACTCGAACTCCATGATCTGCTAAATATTCACAAATTTCTAGTGCGTCCTTATCTAAAAATTGAATTTCATCGATTGCAACTACGTTGGTTTCTTGGGTCACATATTTCATAATTTCACTTGCTTTTGATATATTAATGGATTGTGTCCTACTATCATTATGAGACACAACCTCATTATCAGCATATCTCGTATCCATTGCAGGCTTAAAGACAAGAATATTTTGTTTTGCATATTGCAATCTTCTAATTCTTCTGATCAATTCTTCCGTTTTTCCAGCAAACATTGGTCCAGTGATAACTTCAATCCAACCGTCTTTTTGAGTTAAATACATAATCGCTCTCCTTTTTTACGTATATTATTATAACAAAAAAGCGTAAAAAAAAACCAAATATTTTTGGCTTTTTATTTATTTTCTTCTTCGTCTAATTCGTTCTTCATACCATATTTCTTATTGAACTTGTCGATTCTACCAGCTATAACGTTGAATTTTTGTTTACCAGTATAGAATGGATGACAGTTTGAACAGGTATCAACATGGATATCTTTTGATGTTGATCCAGTTTCGAATGTATTACCACATGTAGAACATGTTACGGTAATGGTATGGTATTGTGGATGGATTCCGTCTCTCATATTATTTCTCCTTCTGCCATGATTTTTGAATCATAGTAAGTTATGTATCATTTAGCAAAAGTATTATATCAAACTATATTTCAAATTGCAAGCAAAAAATTCATGAAATAGGATTATTATAGTGATATAATAAGTATATATGAATAAAAGAGGTGCAATATGGATAACATGAAAGAAAAAACGCTAAATCTACATAAGTTGAATCAAGGAAAACTAGATATCATTCCCAACGTTAAGTTAGAAACGATAGAAGATTTAAGTCTAGCATATACGCCTGGAGTGGCAATTCCTTGTATGGAAATATATCATGACAAAAGTAAAGTATATGATTATACCATCAAAGGAAAAACCGTTGCGATTGTTACAGACGGAACTGCCGTGCTTGGTTTGGGAGATATAGGACCACTTGCTGCTTTACCGGTTATGGAAGGAAAATCTGCACTACTGTATAAGTATTCAAAAATTCAAGCATTTCCGATTTGCTTAAATACAAAAGACCCAGAAGAAATCATAAAAACCGTAATCAATATATCCCCTACATTTAGCGCTATTATGTTAGAAGACATCAAAGCTCCTGAATGTGTATATATTGAAAATCAACTTCAAGAAAAATTAGATATCCCCGTGTTTCATGATGATCAACACGGCACAGCTATCGTAGTAGGTGCCGCTTTAAAGAACGCCGCAAGATTGTTAAAGAAAAATCTATCCGACTTAAAGGTTGTGGTCTGCGGAACTGGCGCTGCTGGAAATGCAATTATTCGCTTATTAAATAAAGTCGGCGTCAAACAAATATTTGCTGTAAATAAAGATGGCGTATTAAATGTCAAATATTTAGAAAATTTCAACAACATCGAACAAGATATGTTGACGGATGGTTTGATTGTATCTCCACCAGAAGAAACAAACACCTTAGAAAAGGTTGTGAAAGACAAAGATGTATTCATCGGTGTTAGTGCAAAAAATATTTTAACCAAAAAAATGGTTGAATCTATGAATAAAGATAAAATAGTGTTTGCTCTTGCAAATCCTGACCCTGAAATTCACCCAGAACTTGCAAAAGAAGCTGGAGCACGAATTATTGGCACCGGCAGAAGTGATTATCCAAATCAAATCAACAACGTTTTAGTATTTCCGGGTCTAATGAAAGGCGTTATTGAATCTAGAGCTAAAACCGTTTCATTTGATATGAAAATCAATGCTATGAATGCTATTTCTTCTTTGATTTCTGATGAAGAGTTAAATGAAAACTATATTTTACCAAGTATCTTTGATACTCGAGTAGTAGATGCGGTTTGTGAAGCGGTAAAAGTAATAAAAAAATAAGGCGAATTGCCTTATTTGTTTAAAATTGTTTTCAATTCTTGATAAACCATTGAAATTGGGAACCCCATTATCGTAAAATAATCCCCTTTAATCGAATGAACAAATTTGCTACCATACCCTTGAATTCCATAAGCACCAGCTTTATCCATAGGTTCTTTTGTTTTAATATAATCTTTTATTTCTTCTTCTGTTAATTTCACAAAATTAACAAAAGCATCGCTATAAAAAGATTTGGAATATCCACTTGTTAAAATAGTACAACCAGTAATTACTCTATGAGTTCTATTGGATAAAATATTCAGAAACACTCTAGCTTCTTCTTCGTCTTTGGGTTTTCCTAATACAAAGTCATCTATAACAACTAATGTATCAAACCCTAAAACAATAGCGTCTTTGTTGTCTTTGAATATAGAATAAGCTTTTTGAAATGCTAAATCCATAACCAAATCTTCATGTTCTAATTTTGGATTGATAATCTCTTCAATATCACTAGAAACAATATCAAAATCAAAGTTTAAAAATTTCATCAATTCTTTTCTTCTTGGAGAATTGCTTGCTAAAATAATTTTTTTCATTTGGCACCTCTTAGTATTAATTCTATTATATCAAAGTTCATCATAATGTAAAACATTTTAAACTGTACAGCTAAAATACATATGATTATCACAATATATTGTTACAATTCATATGAAATATACATTTTTAATGTACAAAATCAATAAAAATTAACGATTAACCCGGGAGGTGAGCACCCTTGCTAGATTCCTTTAACAAGAACTTAATAGAGCCAAATGATCATCTTCTATTAGCTGTAAGTGGTGGCGTTGATTCTATGGTTTTATTACATTATTTGCAGGAATATTCGAAAACAAATTCTTTGAAATTAGCAGTAGCGCATTTGGATCACCAAAAAAGACCTGAAAGCGCAATGGACTGCGAGTTTGTCAAACATACTTGTAAACAGTATGCTATTCCCTGTTATGTAGATAAATTAACAAATAAGTTACAGGGAAATTTTCATGATAACGCAAGAAACGCAAGATATGATTTTTTTGTAGAAATTGCAAACAAAATTGGGGCAAATAAAATTATTTTAGCACACAATGCAAATGATAATGCTGAAACAATTTTAATGCGATTAAATCGGGGATCATCCTTTGAAGGTTATAGAGGAATTCTACCAAAAACTCTCTATAAAGATATCGTGATTATTCGACCTATGTTAACGATATCTAGATCAGAAATTCTAGAATACAAAGAATTACATAATGTTGATTTTGTAGTAGATAGTTCCAACGAAGAAGATTCCTACACTCGAAACAGATATCGTCATCACGTTCTTCCGTTTTTAAAATCTGAAAACCCTAAATACTTAGAAAAATTTGAACAGTTCTCAGACTACCAAACAAAAGCATATCATTTGATTGAAACACTATCAAATTCATTTTTACAGAAGCATGTAAAAGAAGACAAGAACTCTCTTGTTTTTGATGTAAGTGCTTTTCGTGATTTAGAAGATATTTTAAAAATGGAAGTAATCAAACAAATTGTAAATTTGCAAACGGATAATTCCGTAGAATTACATCACACAAATATCAACGATATCATCCTTTTATGTTTGAATGACAAATCACATGTCGAGTTGCATTTAGACGAAAAACTGCATATCTTTAAAAGTTATAATAACGTAAGTTTTACAAGCGTGAATAAAGAATGTATTGAATATGAATATCTTATTCACGAATGTAAAGAGATTACATTGCCTGATAATGCTTTAGTTATTATAACTAAATATCCAAACAAATATTATGGTATTATATACAAATTGTGTTATAATAATTTAGATTTGATATTCCCATTAAAAGTTCGAAATAGACGAAATGGAGATAAAATATTCACGGATTCCGGAACTAAAAAAATTAAAGACGTATTTATCAATAAAAAAATACCTTTAAATACTAGAAATAACGTACCTATACTTCTTAACAATATGAATGAGATTATTTGGATTCCTAACGTTTACAAAGCAAAAACTGAGGGAAATGAAGAACTATATATTATTTATCAGGAGGGGCAATAAACATGCTTGAAAAGGACATTAAGAAAGTTTTAGTTTCACAAACCGAAATACAACAAATGTGTGTCAGACTAGGAAAACAAATTACAAAAGATTATGAAGGAAAGAAACCTCTTCTAATCGGTTTATTAAAGGGCTGTATGCCTTTCATGACCGAATTAATGAAGAATATAGATCTATATCTTGAAGTTGAACTAATGGGTGTTCAAAGTTATCATGGTGGAACCCAATCAACTGGCGATGTAAAAATCACAAGAGATCTTGACATCCCCGTTAAAGGAAGAGACATTTTAATTGCAGAAGACATTGTCGACACTGCAAAAACTATAAGTGTCATCACTAAATTATTATTGTACAGAGGAGCTAGTTCAGTTGAAGTAGTGACTATGCTTGATAAGCCAGAAGGCAGAGCCGTAACGTTTACTCCAAAATACATTGGAACAACAATTCCAAAAGAATTTGTTGTTGGATTTGGTTTAGACTTTGATGAATGTTATAGAAATTTATCATATGTAGGTGTATTGAAGGAAGAAGTTTACACCAAATAAGGAGGAAAGTATGCCAGCAGTAAAAAAGCCAACCAACAAACCAACAAATAATAGAACCATACAATTCTTAGCAATGTTCGTTCTAATCATTATTGTCATAACCATATTTTATAGTTATGCAAATACAACTCCAACTGCAGAATTGAATAACACCGAATTTTTAACAAACTTAAATGGTGGTACCATTACGAATGTTGATGTTTCTCCAGCGCCTGGAGATTCTAATTTT
>CAZSVN010000012.1:0-4132 GCA_964610285.1 uncultured Candidatus Izemoplasmatales bacterium | reverse complement strand
AACTGGTTATTCAACTGGAGCAATTGAAAGTGATCAATACGATTTCTATATTACTTATTTCGCAAATGATGACGAATTGGATTATGCAAGAACAATAATTTATCAATTAAATGCGGATGCTGACCCAGATAATAATGTTCCATTAGAATTTGTTCCTGCGTCAAACTACAATATTGGAAATGTTATTTTCATCGTATTAATCGTCGGCGGATTTATTTTCATGATTTATTTCATGATGAAAAATGGAAACAACGCAAATAGACAAGCGTTTGATTTTGGAAAAAGTCGCGCGCAAGTTAGTAAAAACCAAAAAACAACATTTAAAGATGTTGCTGGTGCTGATGAAGAAAAAGAGGAACTACAAGAAATTATTGATTTCTTGAAGAACCCTAAAAAATATGTTGACCTTGGAGCTAGAATTCCTAAGGGCGTTCTATTAGTAGGGCCTCCAGGAACTGGTAAAACATTAATCGCAAGAGCAGTCGCAGGTGAAGCAAAAGTTCCATTCTATTTTGTATCTGGCTCTGATTTCTTAGAAATGTTTGTAGGAGTAGGTGCTTCCAGAGTAAGAGATATGTTTAAAACAGCCAAATCAAATTCACCATGTATTTTATTTATCGATGAAATTGACGCTGTTGGACGACAACGTGGTACTGGACTTGGTGGAGGACATGATGAAAGAGAACAAACATTAAACCAATTATTGGTTGAAATGGATGGTTTCGGAGCGAATTCAGGAGTTATTATCATTGCAGCTACAAATCGCTCGGATATTCTTGACCCAGCATTAATGAGACCAGGCCGATTCGATAGACAAATTTATGTAGGAAAACCAGATATTAAAGGTAGAGAAGCAATTCTTAGAGTACATTCAAAAAATAAAAAAATAAATCCAGAAATTAAATTCAAAGAAATTGCTAGAAGAACTCCAGGGTTCACTGGTGCTGATTTGGAAAATTTAATGAATGAATCTGCTTTACTAGCAGCCAGAGAAAACCGCATACAAATTGAGTTACATCATATTGATGAAGCGGTTGATAGAGTATTGATGGGACCAGCAAAAAAATCGAAAGTGTTTTCTAAAAAAGAACGAAACTTTATTGCTCATCATGAAGCGGGTCATACCGTGGTTGGATTAAAACTAGAAAATGCTAATGTCGTACATAAAGTAACAATCATTCCAAGAGGTCAAGCTGGTGGATACAATCTAATGCTTCCAGAAGTGGAACAAGCATTTTTACAAACCAAGAATGATTTATTAGAATGGATAACAGGTTTACTAGGTGGACGTGTAGCTGAAGAGGTTATTTTTAACGAAATATCTACGGGAGCTCATAACGATTTAGAAAGAGCAACTGCTCTTGCAAGAGCGATGATTACTCAATATGGAATGAGTGATAATTTAGGACCTGTAACATATGAAAAAGATTCAGAAAAAGTCTTTTTAGGTAGAGATTATGGTAAATCAAATAACTTCTCAGAAGCAATCGCTACTGAAATTGATAAAGAGATTAGAGGGATCATTCACGACTGTTATGAAGTTGCAAGAAAAGTCATCAATGAAAACTTAGATTTATTAAAACTAATTGCTAAATATTTGCTAGATGTAGAAACATTAACCAAAGAAGATATTGATGAAATTGCTTCAACAGGAAAATTATCACGTTGGGATGATGTATTAGCAAATGAATTAGATAACAAAACCGAATCCGCAACAGTTGAGGAAACAGCATCTAAAACCGACGAAGTAAAACATTAAAAATGATTGGGATACTGAGAGGTATCCCTTATTATTACTTTAGGAGAATAGTATGAGATTAGATAAATTCTTAAAAGTATCGAGAATATTTAAACGAAGAACCATTGCAAAAGAAGTTAGCAAAAACCAACGAATTCAAATTAATGATCGTTTTGCAAAACCAGCTTCTAATGTGGAAGTTGGAGACGTGTTAAAAATAACCTATGGTAATAAGGAATTGATTGTATCTGTAAAAGACATATCTGCATTTACCAAGAAAGAATCTGCACAAGATATGTACGAAATTATTAGCGAGAGAAAATTGAATTAAATTCGCAAATAAGTTATAATATTATGGGGTGAAGTATGTTGAAAAAATTTCTATTTTTAATGCTAATGGCATTAACATTAATAGCATCGGTTTCTTGTACAACAGAACAAGAAAAGCATGATATTTATGTGACCGTATATCCAATGCAGTTTGTAGCGGAAAGAATATTTGAAGGAACTCCTTATTCCGTTGGTATTGTCCCTGGAGTATCTTCTCATGAGAACTCTGTAGATTGGTCTCCAAAAGAAATTATTGCTATGACAGAAGCTACTTATTTGTTTTATGTAGGAGCAAATTATGATCAATACATTGATTTTCAAATAAGCAGTATATTTACGAATAAAATGGTAGAACTTGTTAAAGTTGAAGATATGACAGATTACATCGAATATATTCCTGGTGTTATTCATAATCATGATTCTGTAGCAGCTGATGAAGTAATAGATGATCATTCTTTAGGATTAGATCCTCACTTTTGGGTTTCACCTTTAAAAGTGAAAATGGTTGCACATCTAATGTATGATTACATTATTTTAAAATTTGATGATTCGGAAAACATTATGAAAACGAATTATGAAAATCTCTCATCTGACTTGCAGGATTTAAGCGATGAATACTATGAGGTCATAACAAACGCAACGAAATTAATGATGACTTCAACGAATATTTATGGATATTTAAGAAATGATTATAGTTTAGATTATATCTCCATATCTCCTGGATATCATGAGGAAACAGAACAGTTTACAAGTGAAGAAAAAACAAAAATAGTAGATCACGCTATTGCAGATGAAATACATTATATCTTATATGAAATGTATACTTCTTCTCCTTTATCAAATTCGGTATTTGAAGCATTAGAAGCATACGCGATAGAATCACAAGGAATATCTCCAATTAAATTAGAATTTAACATTTTACAATCTTTATCCGATGATGAAGTCGCAAACGGTAAATCGTATATAACAGTAATGTATGATAATCTAGAACTATTGAAATTAGCTCTAGGATACCAAGCAGAATAGGGGCAAACAATGGAACAAAAATTATCTGAACAAGAAATAATTAGAAGAGAAAAAGCAGATTATCTAAAAGAAATCGGTATTGATCCTTATGGCCATCGATTTGACCGTACTCATAATACCGAGACTTTTCAAGAAGCTTATAAGGGATATACTAAAGAAGAACTTCATGACAAAGAAGATAAAGCAATAATCAAAATTGCCGGTAGAATCATGTCAAGAAGGGTAAAAGGAAAGGCTGGATTCGTTCATATTCAAGATCAATATGGGTTGGTTCAACTGTACGTTCGTCAGGATGTCATCGGTGAAGAATCTTATGAAATCTTTAAAAAAGGCGATATCGGCGATATCATTGGTGTTAATGGAACAGCAATGATTACCAACTCTGGAGAATTATCTTTAAGAGTCGAAACATTCGAACATTTGGTAAAAGCATTAAGACCATTACCTGAAAAATTTCATGGTTTAGTGGATATTGAAGAACGTTATCGTCGTAGATATGTAGATTTAATTATGAATGAGGAATCGAAAAAAACATTCATTATGAGATCTAAAATAATATCTTTGATGAGAAGATATTTAGATGATTTGGGATATTTAGAAGTGGAAACTCCTGTCTTACAACCAGATTTGGGTGGAGCGAATGCTAGACCATTTATTACCCATCACAATGCGTTAGATATGCCTTTTTACTTAAGAATAGCTACGGAATTGCATTTAAAAAGACTAATCGTTGGTGGATTTGATTGTGTATATGAAATTGGTAGATTATTTAGAAACGAAGGAATCGATCGATTACACAATCCTGAATTTACTACAATTGAATTATATCTAGCTTATTCTGATTTACAAGGAATGATGGATTTAAGTGAAGATTTGATTTCAACGTTAGCAATGGAACTACATGGGACAACTACAGTTAATTATGATGGAATCGAAATTGATTTATCAAAAGGTTGGAGAAAAGTTCATATGTTTGATTTAATGAAAGAAAAAACGAGTATCAATTTCTTTGAAAGTAATGTGTTTTAAACCGCAAAA
>CAZSVN010000011.1:8903-18350 GCA_964610285.1 uncultured Candidatus Izemoplasmatales bacterium | reverse complement strand
TTTCCTTAAGTATTAATGGTTATCTACTAATTTAAATGTGGCCTAGTCCGCTTTGTCGTTGAAATGTTTTCTAGATATACAAATATGATTTTACTCGATAGTGATAGAGCAATTATTAATGCTTACAAACACATATCTCCATTTGATAATTCTGACCGTACCATTTTAAATGGAGTAATGTATAATTTGCCAGAAGATCACCGCTTATTTCAAGATGATTTTGATCATATAAAACAACTGTTTAAAGGCGATGTTACTTATCAAGATCTTATAGAAAAAATAAAGGGTATATCCCCTCTGTTTGCAAAGTATATTGTGTCAAAATCAGGCTTTAATCCAACCAAGATGTTCGATGTATATTTTGACACATTTCATCAACCGTTAAAACCGACAATATCGTTTGGAAAACGGTCGGATTTTTACTTCCTTGATTTGTTTAAAACCAACCAGTCATATTTCGATACTCTATCAGAAATGATGGACCATTTCTATTTAGAAGCTTCTTCTATTGAACGGGTTAAACAAGTAAATAAATACATCAATAATTTTACTAAGCAAGAATTAAAACGAAAAAGAAACAAATTAGAGAAACTTTCTGTCGATTTGGAAAAAGCGTATAAAAGTGATATTTTGAGAGTATACGGAGATGTATTGATTACCAATCAACATGATATAAACAAAGGGGATCCTATCTACAAAGGATATTCGTATGAGTTAGAAAAGGATGTTGAAATCGAAATAGACAGGTTGCTTAGTCCTATACAAAATGCGAATAAATATTACACAAAATACAAGAAACAGAAAACCGCTGTTGCCTATATTTTGCAACAAATTCAAATTACAAAGAATATTATAATATATTTGGATGACATTCAAAATCAGATACAAAACACGCATGTTTTAAGTGATTTGATGGAAATCCAAGAAGAGCTTAGAACCAATGGCTTTTTGCCGAAGAAAAAAAGTGATTCCAAAAAACACAAACCAAATTATGATACTTATTATGATGAATCTGGAATCATGATTTTAGTTGGTAAAAATAATCTTCAAAACAATTATCTAACCCATAAATTTGCAAAACGAAATTATTGGTGGTTCCACACCAAAGGACAAACGGGTTCTCATGTAATCGTTGCTTCTGAACAAGACGAGTTATCAGAAATAACGATTCGTACAGCTGCGAATCTAAGTGCTTATTTCTCGAAATCTAGAGATTCCAGTTCGGTGCCTGTGGATTACACTAGAATTCGGTATATTAAAAAAGTACCTGGTGTCTTTGGATCGTTTGTAACCTATACCAATCAAAAAACAATCTATATGGATCCCGATTTAGAACTTATTAATTCATTAAAAAAAGGAAGATAATCAATATGATTACTTCCTTTTTAAATTATCTTTTTTCTTTAATTTCCGCTTTAATCAATTGAATGAAGTGTCGTTGTCCAACTACTTGTTGATCTTGTTCGCCATAACGACGGTAGTTTACAGTAAGTGCTTCCACTTCCTTATCTCCAATGACCAATTGATATGGAATTTTTTTCGTTTGTGCTTCACGAATCTTATATCCTAATTTTTCATCTCTAGAATCAAGTTCTGCACGAATACCATTTTCTTTTAAATGTGCAAGTAACTCTTTTGAATATTCCAAATGATACTCATTATTTACAGGGAGTACAATCACTTGAACAGGTGATAACCAAATAGGAAATGCGCCTGCGTAGTGTTCAATTAGAATTCCGATAAACCGTTCAATAGAACCATACACCACTCTGTGTAACATCACTGGTCGTTGTTTTTCTCCGTTGGAATCCACATAGGTTAAATCAAATCGTTCTGGCAAGTTCATGTCCAATTGAATGGTTCCACATTGCCAAGTACGCTTCATCGAATCTTTTAATTTGAAATCCAATTTAGGGCCATAGAATGCACCATCTCCAGGATTCAATACGTAATCTAAATTCATCGAATCAAGTGCATCAGCTAATGCCTTCTCAGCTTTGTCCCAAGTCTCAATTTTACCAATAAATTTATCGAGCGGTCTCGTGGATAATTCAATATGATATTTCAAATCAAAAACAGAATAGACTTCATCAAACAAACGAATTAATTCTTTAATTTCTTGAACAATTTGATCTTCAGTCATAAAGATATGAGCATCATCTTGAGTAAAGTTCCTTACGCGAAACAGACCATTCAATGCACCACTTGCTTCATGACGATGAACAAGTCCTAATTCACCCATTTTTAGAGGGAAATCTTTGTAAGAATGAATGTCTCTTTTATATACCAACATGCCTCCTGGGCAATTCATTGGTTTAATCGCAAATTCTTGATCATCTATCGTTGAAGTATACATGTTTTCACGATAGTTTTCCCAATGTCCTGAAACTTCCCAAAGATTTTTAGTTAACATAATTGGAGTTTGAATTAATTTATAATTTTCTTTTAGGTGAACTTCATACCAATAGTTTTCTAATTATCTTCTTAAAATCATTCCATTTGGTAACCAAAATGGAAATCCAGGTCCATATTCACTAAGCATAAATAAATCCAATTGCTTCCCAAGTTTTCTATGGTCTCTTTTTTTACGCTCTTCTAATAACGCTAAATGATCATCCAATTCTTCTTTGGTAAAAAATGCTGTTCCATATACTCTAGTTAATTGGATATTGTCAGAATTTCCACGCCAATACGCTCCAGCTAAACTAAGTAATTTGAAATGTTTCATCCATTTTGAACTTGGTAAATGAGGTCCTCTACATAAATCAGTAAAATGCGCTTGTGCGTAAGTACTGATATCTTCGTTTTCTGGTAATTCATTGATCAATTCAACTTTATATGGATCATCTTGAAATAATTTCAAGGCTTCTTCTTTCGAAACAACAGACCTCACAATAGGAGTGTTTTGAGATGCTATTTTTCTCATCTCTTTTTCAATGCTTTGCAAATCATGTTCGGATAATACATCTTCCCCTAAATCGATATCATAGTAAAACCCATCCTCAATTAATGGCCCAACACCAAAGTGAGCATGAGGATATATTTTTTTCACAGCTTCTGCCAATAAATGTGCTGTAGAATGTCGTAAAACATCTAATGCTTCTGGGTCCGTTTCTGTGATAAACCGAACTTCGGCATCATCTGATACAACGGTATTCATATCCACCATTTTGCCATTCAATTCCCCAACAATACAACGTTTTTTTAACGATGGTGAAATATCATTTGCTATTTCAAATAATGATTTAGGCAAATCATAATTCAACTCGTTTCCACCCGGTAATTTAATAATCATTTTCTTTCCTCCTTAAAAAATAAAAAAATCGCCCTAAAAAAGGACGAATAATCGCGGTACCACCTTTGTTCTTATGTAACATAAGCACTCAATCCGTTAACGCCTGGTACGAGACTCTTTCAAGAGTTTGACTCCAAGGTGGTAATTATCCATCTTAATGTTTGGCTTGCACCGACCCAAACTCGCTAAATTAAGGTATCTAGATAATCTTGTCCTCTTCATTGTCTTTAAATATATTATATATTTTTTTTGTATTATGTCAAGTTATATGAGGCTTTTCTGTCAAAATAAATTCCTCTGATAAACTTTTAATTCGTTCCACAACACGAAGTGCTTTGGTCTTTTCAAGTGATGTTTCGTCTTTGCACATGGAATCCATCAACGTTTTTGGTTTTAGGTTGGATGAGAAAAACGTCGGTAATTGATCCATCAGTCTATATTGTAAGATTGGTCCAAGTACTTCATCTCTGATAAATTGACTTACAGTTTCTCCACCAATATCATCGATAAATAAGATTTCAGAAGATTTCAAAATTTCAATTTTGTCTTCAAAATCGCCGCTACCAATACTGGACTTTAATTCGCGTACTAAATCTGGATAATAAACAAATGTTACTTTACTTCCCAATTTCGCTAATTCATTTGCCATGGTTGCTAAAATGTAGGTTTTACCAGAACCATACAATCCACTTATATACATACCTTTCACGTAATTGTTTTTACTATATGTCTTTAAGAAGTTCAACATATATCGATGAATTTCTTTGCGGTCTGTTCCAATCATATCAAAATCATCAAGACTCGCTTGAAAAATCTTTTTGGGAACATAAAAAGCATTGATGTTTTTCTTAGAATTATCACTTTCATTGTATTTGCATCGTTCGTATTCCAATTCGATATCACCATTATATAATGACAATTTAGACCAAAATCCTTCGGTCGTTAATTTGCATTCAAACAAACCAGTGCATTTGGCACAAATTTCCTTATCGCTGATAAAGGTTAATATTTTATTCACACCAGATATGATCGTATCATGAGTAAGATCGTTTTGCATAATGAAATTACTGACCACTTGGTCAGACATGAATTTATCTATTATTTGATCGTCATCTTCTACTTTTGGAGTTGTTAAAAACTCATCAATTTTTTTCAAAAAATCACCTCTAATCCATATTCTTTATATAATCCTCGAGCCAATCGACTTCAATGTCTTTTGGTTTATTTTTATTGTTATATGCTGTTTTTGTTTGTTTTCTCGTTTCTAGATGCTTCACATAATCCATTGCAAGTTCCACGGTATTAATTTGATTTCTTTTCCAAGTCTGACCCACTTTTTGAAAATAAGCATACCCAGGTAACACGCCATCTTTTGTTCTTGCTATATACGCTAACAATACATTGGTTACAGAAGGTGCTAGTCCTACTTCATCGATTAATCTTTCTATCGTTTTCAAGTCCGCGACAGATACTAAGCCTTCCCCTATTTCCGTTAATAATTGGATTGGTGAAATCGTCTTAAAATATTCTACTGGATCTGTTGGTGTATTGCGAGTTGTTGATTTATCCAGAACTTTTTTTGACTCAACTGTTTGATTCAAAATTTCATATTCATATCGAGCATTTCTTGCAAGACGTTCAATATTGACTTGGTTGAATTCATCTAAAGATTTTATTAGTACATCTTTCATATGCAATTCATCTAATCCGTATACATAACATAAACTTTCAATTTTCAGTTTAATCGCTTCTGTTAAATTCTCTACTTGAAATACTTCATTGGAAATACTATCATTAAACATTCTCCAATTAAAATCGTACTTATTTAATGACACAAACCGTTGTTTCTCTCCAGAAACCAAATTGTCTTCTTGAAGTAATTCCTGATTCCCAATTGCAGGAAACACTTCATTAAACGCTTTAGAAATATTATATTTTTGTTTCTTGTTTGGAGGTGTTATCTTAAAGACCTTTATAATCTTTTTAAAACGCTTTTTCGTAATAGAAGTAATTAAGTATTGTCCTAAAATCCCATCATTAACAAAACTTCTCGCACTTAAAGGAAGTTTGATTTCATAATGAAAATTATCACTAACAAAAAATGTTACTAATAGACCAATTGCTTCTAATTTAAAGCGATCTTGTTCAATTAGTTCAATTTTTCGATCCAACATAGATTCCAAATCAGCATGCATATATTCATCTGATATCAATGTTTGACGATCTAATAAATTCATTAATGTAAGATATAAATTAAATGCTGTAGAACCAATAATTGGTTGGTATAGCAATGTTAAAACTTGATAATCAATGCTAGAGCAAATGCCTTCTCCCGATACTAAAAACGTATCGCTTCTTCTAATACTTTCCAATGAATTCTCTCCTTATGGATGTAATGAAACTCCCTTAAAATTTAATAGTTTTTTTAGTTCGTCATAAAACTGAATTGCTTTCTTTTTAGGTCTACCAAAACCAAACGTACTAAACAGATTTATCTTGAAATCGATTCCCGCTTCAATAGGAGTAACGAGAACAACGGTTACTATGCAATCTAATCCATTGCCGATCAAATATATTTCTTTGTGAATTTCGTTCACATCTCTCACTTCAAGATGATTGTTTTCGGCTAATTCCCTCAAGGCAGCTACGACTTGGCTAAAATTATTTCGATAATATCTTGTTCTTAAACTAGGGTCCTCATGAAGCTCTCGTGTTTCACATGAAGGTGAAAAAAAACTACTAAATGACATATCCATCACTCCTTAATATATTAAATACGGCGAGAAACTGTTCTTTTGTTCGCTGGTAATCTCCGCTGTTATCAATTATAACATCTGATCTTGTTTTTTTAAAATCTAAATTGATTTGTGATGCGATTTTTGTTTTTGCGAATTCCAATGAAATTTGGTCTCTCTCCATTAATCGTTTTATTTGCGTCGAAACATCTACATAAACCAACATAATGATATCGACCATATACTCAAGTTTTGCTTCAAACAACAAAGGTATATCCAAAACCAATACCTTGTGTGTATGTCTGAATTTTTGAATTTCTTGGCCCATTTTTTTCATAACAAATGGGTGCGTTATATCGTTTAATAGTTGGCGTTTACTTGGATTGTTAAAAATAATATTACCCAATTTAGCTCGGTCTATTTCATTGTTATTTGTAACGCTAAATCCAAATTCCTTTACTATTTCATTATACATTATTTTATTGTTTTTTAATAGGTCTTTATAAATCTTATCCGCATCCAAAACCTTTACTTTCTGTTCTTTAAACCATTTTGAAATCATACTTTTTCCACTAGCGATACCACCAGTTAAACCAATAATCAATGGATAGTCTTCTCGCTGGCAGGTTGGGCAAAAATAGGTTCCTCTTCCCCCAACTTTTGTTTTTACGATTGTATCATTACAATGATTACAAGCCTTACCAACTAATGTGTGTACATTCAATTGGTTTTGAAATCTACCATCTACTCCCAATGTTGCTTGGTAAGTACGAATCGTCGTTCCTCCAAGTTCAATCGCTTTTGAGATTGTAATTTTCGCCGATTTCACAATTCTTTCTATTTGAAAATAAGATAGATTTTTACCTAAAGTTTTGGGATGTATCTTTGACAAAAACAAGGTTTCATCCACATAAATATTTCCAAGTCCAGTGACGATATGTTGATCTAATAAGATAGATTTAATCGGTCTGTTTGCTTTTTTTATCAGCGGATACAAGGTATCTGCATCTAAATCTGAACTATTGATTTCTTTTCCGAGCACGGATAGACTTAGTAGCTCTTGTTCCCCGTGGTAAGGAACTAATTCCATTGTTCCAAATTTTCTAACATCATGATAGGATAAATATTCTGAATTGTCTAGTGCAAAAACAATATGCTCATGCTTCGTAATTTCTTTTAAGTGCTTTCTAAGATAATACTTGCCTTCCATTCTTAAATGACTAACCAAGGTATAATCTTCCAAATCAAACAGAAGATATTTTCCATATCTTCTTACATTTGTAAATGTTTGATTTTGAAGTTGTTCTTGGAACAATTTCAAGGAAGGAGTGTGGATAATTTTGTCATAATACACAAAAACATCGACAATCTTCAACCCAATCAAATGTTGTTTTAACGTTTCCTTGACGGTTTCGACTTCTGGAAGTTCTGGCATTACTTCACCTCATATAAATTATGACCTGATGAATAATTAGCGACTAGTTTTACTTTAAAATCAACTGCATGCTCCATCAAATCTCTGACAATATTTGTGACCAATTCTTCTTCTGACTTCACCACATCTAGTACAATTTCATCATGGATTTGCAAAATCATTTTTGATTTCAATTGTTGCTCTTTAAATGTTTGTGCAATCTTCACCATAGCAATCTTTAAAATATCAGCCGCAGTTCCTTGGATAGGAGCATTCATGGCGATTCGTTTTCCAAATTCTCTTGTTTGGTAATTGTTTGATTTAATTTCATTGATGTAAATAAGACGATTAAAAACGGTTTTTACATACCCATTCTCTTTCGCATACTCTTGATTAGTGTCCATCAATGTTTGAATTTCCGGATAATTTGCATAGTAATTATCAATGAACTCTTTTGCTTTATGCAAAGGAATATGTAAATCCTCAGATAATCCCCATGGAGTTTTTCCATAGATAATACTGAAGTTAATTGTTTTGGCTACGTTTCGTTCTGCCTTAGATATATCGTTCTTTCTAAAAATTAATTTACCGGTTTCTTCATGAACATCTTTATCCGCTGTAAACGCATTTTTAAGATTTTGCACATTTCCCATTTCAGCCAACACCCTAAGCTCTATTTGAGAGTAGTCAAAGGATAATAACACATTCCCTTTGCTTGGTTCAAATACTTTTCTAAGAACACGTCCATCTTCAGTACGAATAGGAATGTTTTGTAAATTCGGTTCTTTTGACGAAAGCCTTCCTGTTTTGGTCAATGCTTGTTGATAAATGGTATGAATTTTGGAATCCGATTTAATCTCTAGTGCTTGCTTTAATCCTTCATAGTAGGTGGAATGTAATTTAGTATACGTTCTATAACTAATAATCAAATCAATGATGGGGTTAAACTTGCTTAATTTATTCAATACAGAAATATCAGTTGAATATCCTGTTTTGGTCTTTTTTGAAACTGGTAATTGCATGGTTTCAAACAAAATAACTCCCAATTGTTTTGGACTATTAATATTGAATTTTGTACCAGCTAAATCATAAATTAGAATTTCTGTTTCATTAATTTTTTGTAATAAATCCTTTCCAAATTCATTGAGACTATCTGGGTTAACACAAATTCCCTCATACTCCATTTCAGCCAATGCTTTTGCAAGAGGAATTTCAATATCATTCAATAATTTGGCTTGATCAAAATCACGGATTTGTTTCATTGCTTCGTCATAGGTATCCGCAATCGCTTTGACTTTAGAAATCACATAAGGAATATAAATGTTTTTTTCCGGAATAGCAAATTTCACACCTCTTCCGTAGACATTATCTTGAAATTCGACACTGTGATTATCAAACACCTCAATAACATCTCTAAAATCATCCTGATTCACGCTAGAACTAACTAAATACGCTGCTAGTAATAAATCATATTCAATGCCAACAATATGTATACCATGCCACTTTAATAATACAGTTATCGCTTTTAAATCAAATACATATTTCTTTTTATTTTTTGATTCTAAAAAATCGATAAAATCTTTGCTTTCTAAAGCAATCTCAAAAGGAATGAAATAAGCGATTTCAGAGAATATCACACCAAACCCAAGTGGTGTAGCAACATGGTAATTACTACCAAAGAATTCTAGATGCAAGAAACATTCACTGCCTAAAATCACTTTGATTTCAGATGCGTTCTTAATGATTACATATTCTTTATCTACTGTTTCATTCTTAATATTAAGATTTTTAATAAAAGAATAAAAATTTAACTTTTGAAAAAAGTTTACTAGTTTTTCTTGATCATACCCTATATATTCTGTTTTTAAAATATCAATGGTGTTCTTAAACTGCGTTTCAATGGTCGCTAATTTCTTAGAAAAAATCGCTAAGTCTTTATTCTCTTCTATTTTCTCTTTGAGTTTCCCTTTTATTGACGCTGTGCTATCCAAGATGTTTTCTAA
>CAZSVN010000011.1:0-8886 GCA_964610285.1 uncultured Candidatus Izemoplasmatales bacterium | reverse complement strand
CTCCAACCAACCCTTTATAATCCGTCATTTGACTTGGAGAAATTCCCATTTTTTCTTGCAAGTGTTCTGGCGTGAACATTTCAACTTCTTTTAACCCTTTTCTAGAGACCATTTGCGTTACGTTGCTATCGAGCAATTGCATCATATCATGATCGTTACTGTAAATGGTAACTTCATCAAACTCTTGTTTGAAGTGTTCTACAGCAAAACCGATAATATCATCGGCTTCATATAAATCTTGTTGGTAATAATACACACCAAGTGCATCCAAATATTCTTCCATTAATGGGAATTGTGAAATTAATTCTTGTGGTGTGCTTTTTCTAGTCCCTTTGTATTCCGGAAATTCTAAGTGTCTATGCGTTTTTCCTTTTGGATCTAAGGCAACTAAAATATGAGTGTATCCATTACTTATTAATGTATTCATTGCATTAGCAAAACCATAAATACCATTGGTATATACCCCATCTTTATTTTGCATTAAATTTCCACTATAAGCTGTTGCATAGTAGGACCGAAACAATAAGTTACTAGCATCTACTAAAAGTAATTTTTTCATCAATATTCACCACGCTTTTGTTATTCTATTTTACCATACGAAGAAAAAAAATGCACAATTTCCGTGCATTTTTTGTTTCTATGAATATATTATACGTTTTTTTCTAATAAGATTAATAATCCTTTTAAAATTAACGTTTCATCTTTGATAATTTTTTCATTGGCTAGTGGATAAATAATCTTTGCATGTCCACCTGTTAGTATGACAATCAAATCTTGATTTTTCACATCATCTTTAATCCGTTTGATCATTCCATCAATCATCGAAGCGTGTCCGTATAATAACCCCGATTTGATACAGTCCGCAGAATTCGTACCTAATAATTTTCTAGGTGGTACTAGTTCAATTTGTGGCAACAAAGATGCTTTATCAATTAATGCATTCTTACTCGTTGTTAAGCCTGTCGTGATGATAACGCCCTTAAGTGCTTTTTTTTCTACGTAGGTAAATGTAGTTGCTGTACCTAAATCTATAATTAAACATGTTTCGTGATAAATAGTGGTTGCTGCAACTGTATTACCTATTAAATCTGCTCCTACTTCTTTAGGATCATCTGATAATACTTGAATTCCAGTTTTAACTCCTTGTACAAAAAACATAGGAGTTACACCAAATGAAAGTTCTAAATAATCTCTAAATACACTGTTTAGTTCAGGAACAACAGAAGAAATCATTGCTTGAGAACAATTTGAGATAAACGAATTTAGTAATACGTGATATTCGTCCGAAGATTTATTTTTTTCAGTATTTAGACGATAAACTTTATCAAGGTTAATTCCATCGTTTGATAAACCGATTGCAATTGTGGTATTTCCAATATCAATAACTACTTTCAATTATTCTACCTCAGGTTCTGAGACATAATCCTTATTCTTTAAATAACTTGCAAGTCTTATCACGATAGCGCCACCAACGATACCCGCAGTAACTGCTTCAATTAAGGATACTAATGGAACATTAAGAGCAACTAATAACGTAATAAATGGTATAAATGCTTCCGCAAGTGTTCCATCCGTAAATACCATAGTATAAGAAGTCCAAGCCATGGTTAATACCATTACAGAATGCAACAACGTAAGCAATACGAAGCTGATACCGATTCCAAGGTATTTATTCTTGATAACACGAATAAAGAATTTCGTTACATCATAAATTAATAACCCAAAAATGAATCTCGGCAGTATCGCTACCCAAGGAAAATAAAACATTGGACTTACGTAAATGAAGGCTGCAATATTTGCAATCACTCCAAATGCTAATCCTAAATATATCCCCATTTTTCTACCTAGTAGCGCCGCACCAATCAACACTGGAATATGGATAATTGTCGCTTCCATATTGGGTGCAATTTTAATAAATCCGATGGTTCCTCCTAATCCATTTGGAACCAATCCTAAGACAGCAATAATCGCTATAAACATAGCTAGAATTGTCATTTGTCTCGTTTGTTCTTTTTTTGAAAGAACTTTTTTTTCAGTCATGTTACAATTTCCTTTCCAAGCCACTTATAGTGGTCTCATAAGTTTATTTTTTAAAAGATTATGCGTTACGTTTGATTTCGCTAATCTTTTTAAAATCGATTTCTTTTAACATTGCTAAAATAACATTTCTCACCGCTTCATAATCATCTTTATGAATAATGGAAGTCGTTGAATGAATATACCTTGATGGCATTCCTATCGTACATACCAAAACCCCTTCTCGAGATAACTGTACAGCAGCTGCATCCGTTCCTCCAAGAGATTTATAATATTGGAATTTAATATTGTTCTTTTTAGCAGTTTCTTCAATAAATTGTTTCATACCTTGATGTAATAATGCTCTAGGGTCATAGAAGCGAATCATAAATCCTTTTCCTAGACTTCCTCCTACGGCTGAATCATCAAATGTATCCGAGCATGGAGAGCAATCTACAGCAATAAATAAATCCGGTTTGATTTTATAAGAAGATGTTATTGCCCCTCTTAGACCAACTTCTTCTTGAACGTTTGCCCCAGCATATAACTGACAAGGCAATTCTTCTTTATTTACTGATTCCATAATATCCAAAGCCATAGCACATCCAAAACGATTGTCCCAAGCTTTTGAAAACACTTTTTTTCCATCTATGGATTCTGTGTAATTATTATGAAAAACAATTTGTTGCCCGATCTTAACACCAAATGATTGAGCTTGTTCTAAATTATCCGCTCCAATATCAAGTAAGAAATCATCAAAACTAGACACTTGTTTTGTTGTGTTATCACGCAGAAGATGAGGTGGTTTTGCGCCTACAACTCCAGGTACAAATTTCCCATTATCTAAGACAATATTCATATGTTGAGAAATAGCTACTACTGGATTGATAGAACCGATTGGAATCATTTTAATAAGACCCTTCGATGTAATTTCTTGCACCATAGCTCCAACTTCATCCATATGGCCAGCAATCATCACTTTAGGACCTTTTACTTTGGAATTAATCACTCCAAAAATAGAACCTAAGTTATCTTCAATAATGTCTTCCGACATGCTTTCTAAATGCTGTCTCATATAATTTCTAACATATTTTTCTTGACCAGCAATCCCCGGCAAAGAAACTAAATCTTTGTAAATCGATTTCATATTAATCTCCTATGTATTTGGCTTTAAGGTAAAATATTGTGTTTCCCATTTCTACGAATTTCGCTTCAAACTCAGTTTGAATATTATGTTCTGGTAAATTCTTATATAGATTTAAATTGAGCTGTTCTATAACAAATTGAACATGTTCATTTAAAGACATCATAGAAAATTCATACAAACTAAAATTATCCGTTTTAAGACAGATATCTGCATTTTTAGATAAGATATTCGAATATCGGTCTAAGAATTTCCTACTGGTCAATCTTCGTTTTGCTTGTCTAATTTTCGGCCAAGGATCGGAAAAATTCAGATAAATCTTAGCAACTTCATTTTTCGAGAAAATATCTGTAATATGTTCAGCGTCCAATCGAAGCAATTTTAGATTGTCTAGCGGGTGTTCGATTACTTTTTCAAGTGCACGAACAATAACGGAGTCAAACTTTTCAATTCCAATAAAGTTAATATCGGGATTGTTTAGTGCTAATTCATATATAAACTTCCCTTTCCCACATCCAATTTCAACTTCTATTGGGTGTTTATTCCCAAATAATTTAGACCAATTAGACTTATGATCATGTGGGTTAGGAACCACTATTTGTGGATGTTGTAAAAGAAGCTCTTTTGCATATTTAACATTTCTTAATCGCATACTATTGTCCAGCTAACCGCTCGATACTTTCAGCATAAATCGCTATCGCAGTAATCATTTTTTTGATATCTAAGTATTCATTTGGTTGATGAGCCAATTCTTCTTCTCCAGGGAATACCGCTCCAAAGGCAACTGCTTTTGTTAATTGCCTTGCATAAGTTCCTCCACCAATGGTTATGATGTTTGACACTTCATCACCAGTATATTTAATATATGCTTGATGCAATTCTTGAATTAAATCTTCTTTTGGTGATACGTAATGAGGTTTTGAATTTTGCATAAATACATAGGTTAAGTCATATGCGCCAGCAGCCTCGGTCATTTTTACTTCACCTGCTTCAAATTCATAATTTCTAGGATACCTAATATTTAAACCAATTTTGAAATTCAACCCATCATAGCGGATAATGGATAAATTGTTGGTTAATTCTTTCATCTCTTTATCATAACAAGATAATCCTAGTTTATTCCCCAAGTTATCAAACGCTAAATATTGATCCATAAACTGAATAAATTTTGCTTGTGAATGATTTTTTAAGAATTGAACCATTATATGAATGGCATTGACTCCTAAATTTGGCATAGCAGCGTGCCCACTTTTACCAAATATAGTATACATGTTGCCATTCACTTCACCAGTGTATTCGTGTTGTTTTAAGAAATCATTAAATTCTTTAGAAAGATCTTTATTTAATTCTGCGATGCAAGTATCTGGAACCACATTATAACGCTCTCCAGCAGTCAAGGATTGAATTAATTCATCTTTTTCTTTTCCAACGAAATCATACATATAAATGCCTTTTTCAGCATAGATCAAAGGAAATTCTGCATCTGGTGCAAACCCAATATCTGGCATTCTTTCTTTTGTTAGATAATGTTTTACTCCGCGCATACCTGTTTCTTCATCACAACCTAAGATAAGGCGTACTTTTTTATTTAATTTGATTCCTTGTTCCTTAATCATTTTTAATGCAATATATGCCGCAACGGTAGGACCTTTATCGTCCATCGCTCCACGAGCGTATATTTTTCCATCTATAAGTGTTGCTGAAAAAGGAGGGTTTGTCCACTTTCCACCTGCAGGAACAACATCGAGATGCCCAAGAATTCCTAACACTTCTTCTCCTTCGCCATATTCGATATGACCAGCATAATTATCAATATTTTTTACAAGAAAACCGTCTTCTTTTGCGGTTTCTAACATGAAGTCTAATGCTTGTCTGATTTCTTTTCCAAATGGTTCTTCAACGTTTTCTGGATTGAACGCTTCAAGAACGGTTGGAATTTTCAATAATTTGGTCGATAAATCAACAAATTCCGCTTCATGTTTTTTAGCTATTTCTAACCAATTCATTTTATCACTCACCTTCTATACTATTTTAACATATTGTTTGATATTTTTAAAACAAAAAGAAGTTTGATTTTCACTTTAAATTAATTTGACAATATAATAATAATAAGTATAATAATATATAACATTAAATGTTGTAAAGTTGGTAATGCTATGGTTAGAAAAATAGAGATGGAAAACTTAACTTGCTCAAATTGTATTTCCAAGGTAGAAAGAAGAACATCAAGACTGCCTTATGTAAACAGTGCTTCTTTCAATTATGCAAAACAAATTCTTCTAGTTGATTTCAAAGATGACTATGATGAAATAAAAGCCTTAAAGGAAATCAAAGAAATAGTTGATATTCTAGAAGATAACATTATTACCCATTATTATGAAGAAAAAGTGTTCGTTAAGAAAGTTAATTTCTTCAAAGAATATAAAATTGTTTTATTAGGTATGTTATTGATTACAATAACATTTTTTGGCTTTCGTATTTTTCCAATTATTAACAGTATTTTCGGTTCAAATCTAACTCCTTTAAACAACACATTAAAGACTATTTTTTATTGGGGTGGTTATCTACTTCTCATTTCTAAATTGCTAAAACAACAATTTAAAAATATTAGAAAGTTTAATATTTTTGATGAAAATACGTTGATGATTATCGCGACATTCGCGGCGATGTTTATCGGTAAATATGAAGAAAGTGTTGCGGTTGTTATCTTGTATTCTTTAGGAGAATATTTACAAACTCGTGCAGTTCAACATTCCAAACATGAAATTTCGGCTTTAGTCAATTTAAAAGTGGAATTCGCCAATGTTTTGATTGGTGGCAACAAAGTTGTAGTAAAAGATCCATCTTTAATTAAAGTTGGTGATGTAATTGTCATTAAAAATGGTGAACGAATTGCTGTCGATGGTAAAGTAATCTTAGGTTCTACTTCATTAAACACCGCCGAATTAACTGGTGAAACAAAATTAAAAACGGTTGATGTTGGTGATGAAGTACTTAGTGGTAATATCAACGTTGGTGATGTAATACATATTGAAGCTACAAGAGAATATAAAAATTCAACATTAGCAAGAATCATTGATTTAATAGAAAATTCAACGAATTCAAAATCCAAAAGAGAAAAATTCATTACGCGTTTTGCAAGAGTATATACTCCTATCGTTGTTGGGCTCGCTGTTCTTCTTATCTTATATGGTATCATATTTGACCCTAGTCACGTTACAACCGATTATGGTTACATATACCGGGCAGCTATCTTCTTAGTTATCTCTTGCCCATGCTCGTTAGTATTATCCGTACCCCTTTCTTATTATGCGGGAATTGGTACTGCAGCGAAACACGGTATATTATTTAAAGGTTCCACATATTTACATGCTATTACAGAAGTGGAAACAATCGCACTAGACAAAACGGGAACACTGACATATGGTGACTTCTTTGTAAAAGAATTTAGCAATGAAGAGACATTGAGGTTAGCGGCTTCGATTGAGAAATTCTCCAATCATCCTATTGCAAATGCAATTGTTGAACACAATAAGTTACCGATTTATACGATTAAAAACATCAAAGAAATACCGGGGTATGGTATATCGGGAGTTTATGATAAAAAAATTTTGTTAGCTGGAAGTAAGGCTTTCTTAGAAAAAAATAATGTATCCTTAAGTGTTGAAAAGCTTTCTATAGGTTCTTATACGTTTATCGCTCTTGATAATGAGTATATTGGTCATATTATCATTAAAGATGAATTAAAAGAATCTTCAATGGAAATGGTAAGAGAATTTACAAAGCATTATGATACCGTTATGTTAACTGGTGATAACGAAGTATCTGCTAGAGATATTGCTATGCAATTAGGTGGAATTGAATATTATGCAGAATTATTACCAGAACAAAAACTAGAAAAATTCAATGAAATCAAAACAAACTCTATTTCCCTATTCGTAGGCGATGGCATCAATGATGCTCCACTATTAAAAAATGCAGATATTGGCGTTTCTTTAGGATCCGCTACCGATTTAGCAATTGAAGTAAGTGATGTCATCATTATCAATAATGACATTCGATTATTGGATAAAGGTATTAAGATAGCGAAAAAGACAAGAAGAATCTCTTCCGAAAACATCGTGTTTTCTTTGACGATAAAAGCAATATTCTTAGTAATGTCTGCAATGGGCTTTATGTGGATGTGGTTGTCCATATTCGCAGATGTCGGTGTTGCAATCTTATGCGTTTTAAATGCTCTACGTATTATTTACCAAAAGAAATATTTAGAAAGCAAATAAAAACTACGAATTTAATCGTAGTTTTTTTATTTATGTTGAATGACTGCGTATCGTTTTTTTCCTTTTCTTATGATGGAATATTTATTACCAAACGCATTCGCTTTTTGCAATTCAAATTGTAGATCACTTACTTTTTCTCCATTTACAGATATGGCGTTGTTGGTAATCATTTCTCTTGCTTCTCTTTTGGATTTTACCAAATCAAGTTGAACCAATATATCAATCAAAAGTAAATCTTCTTCTATCACTTCGGATTGTAGATGTTTAAATCCCATTTCGATTTCTTCGACATCTAAATCTTGGATATTTCCACTAAACAATGCATCCGTAATATGAACTGCTTTTCTTAGTTCTATTTCACCATGTACGAGCTTGGTTAATTCTTCTGCCAACACTCTTTGAGCCGTTCTTAATTCTGGTCTTTCATTTACTTCTTTTTCCAAATCTTCGATGACTTCTCTAGATAGAAATGTAAATTGCTTCAAGCGCAATATAACATCGGAATCAGAAGCATTAATCCAGTATTGATAGAACTCGTATGGAGATGTTTTTTCTTTATCCAACCATAGTGTTCCACTTTCTGTTTTACCAAATTTGGAACCATCTGATTTTGTAACTAGTGGAAATGTTAATCCATAAGCATTGGCTTCGGTAGTATGTATTTTACGTATTAATTCTAAGCCTGAAGTAATATTTCCCCATTGGTCTTGCCCACCAATTTGAAGTTGACAATTGTGATTGGAATACAAATATTCAAAATCCCAAGCTTGTAAAATTTGGTAAGCAAACTCCGTAAAAGAAATCCCATTTTCAATACGAGATTTAACAGAATCTTTACTCATCATATAGGATACATTAAAATTCTTGCCTACATCTCTTAAGAATTCAATTGCATTTAAACTAGAAATCCAATCATAATTATTTACAATTTTAGCAGTTGGCAGGATTCTTTTTACTTGTTTGGTAATTCCTTCCCCATTCTTCAAGGACTCTTCTATTGTCAATAATTGTCTTTCTGATTTTTTAAAACTAGGGTCTCCTACCAAACCTGTTCCTCCACCGATTAATAGAATTGGTTGATGACCATAATCCATTAAACGCTTGGCAACAAGATATGCCAATAAATGCCCAACATGCAAACTATCTGCCGTTGGATCGGCTCCTAAGTAAAATACAACCTGTTCTTCATTTAATTTTCGTTCTATTTCTTCATCGGTTACTTGGTATAATAACCCTCTCCATTTAAGATCTTCGATTAATTTCATATTTTCCTCCTATATATAAAAATCGCCCTTATTTAAAGGACGATTTAAAAAACCGCGGTACCACCTTAATTCACACAGTGCGCTTGAAAAGATAACGGATTTACCGTGCATAAAGCAAACTCATAAGTGTAAGTCGATCAATATTATCTTCTAGTTTCCACCATCCACTAGTCCTCTACTT
>CAZSVN010000010.1:12876-19334 GCA_964610285.1 uncultured Candidatus Izemoplasmatales bacterium | reverse complement strand
AACCGTGTAATCTGAATAAATAGTTCCACAATACGAAGTCATTCCATTTGCATTTTCAACTTTTTCTGAAATTAACCGAGAGGTAAACTCTTTATTGTTGATACTTTCGTATAATGTTATTCCGGCATTCTGTGCCATCCTATCAACAGTAAAGGTAAAATTCCCAACAACTTCTCCATAGTATGAAATTGCAAATATTAGAAAGGTTAGAACCGCGCTTACTATAATACCCAATCGACTCGCTTTAGCGACTCTAGCAGCCCTTGAAGCTGCAATAACGCGCTCAGCTAACTTCACCTTTTGGCTCATATCATAAGCACCCTCCTATCCTCACGGATGATAATAACTCTTTTTAAATAAAAAAGCCATCAGCCAGGATTGTGTGCATTTGATATTCCTCACATACGTATATAAGGAATAAAAAATGCCCTTATCCACAATAGATAACGGCAACTGGCTACCATCTTTCGAAGGCCCTATAGCTTTGCGTCACCAGCTTTCACTGGTTTTGCTATTTACGAGTTAAGTATATAATATTCTTTTTCGTTTGTCAAGCGATAAATGTTTTTTTCTTTTATTTTTTTAAGAAAAAGGGGCCTTTTAGCCTTTCTTTGAGCTAAAAAACCCTTCTCCCCAGGAAAAAATATGTGTTGTATAGAGAAAAAATTATATATTATATGTGGTATCTTTGACCAAAAAGAACCCCGTTATTAAACTCGTAAAGACAATTGGATTTTCGTACATGGAAGCATGTCCTACATCAGGCAACTTGATCCAATTTACATTCTTTAAATGATTGTATAAGTACTCTTGATCCTTCATAGGTGTTAGAGTGTCTTGTTCCGCAGAAATAATCATGATTGGTATTTCTAGAGAACTCAATTGTTCTCTTACATCATACGCTTCCGCAGATAAAGTCAATCGTTCCATCGCATCTAAGAAATCCGGATTGGAAAATATTGGTAATAATACTCGTTCTCTAGCTCTCATCCACTCTAGTTTTTCATCATAGTATTTTTGAGAATAAATGACTGGGATGGTAACCTTATAATATAGGGCACCATTTCTAGTCGCTCCAGCTCTCATCCAACCATCGCCAATATCCTTCAACCATGGTGTGGTATAAGCACTGGAATTGAACAACATTAGTCTATCAACATAGTCTTGGTATTTACAAGCAAATGCAAGTGCTGCATTACCACCATAGGATATACCAACGATGTTGATCTTTTTAATTTGTAAGTGATCAAATAATTCTTTTAGTAGATCGATTTGTATTTCATGAGTGTATGACTCGCCAATTAATTTATGAGATGCTCCTTGATCAAAGAAATCCATCCGCAGAACATAGAAATGTTCTTTGAACGTATCCATAAACGGAATCCATGATTTTGTAGACATCATGATTCCATTCAATATAACCATCTTTGGTTTTAGTGGCTCTCCATCCCATTCGTCGAAGCTGTTCTTCCCATTATAATTCAAAATGATCATTTATAAAACCTACTTTAATTGCTTCTTTTGTTAATTCATCTCTAAAATTTGGGTGAGCGATAGAAATTAGTAATTTGGCCCTTTCCCTTATGTTCTTACCTCGTAAACTTACCATTCCATATTCCGTAACTACGAAATCCACATCATTTCTAGATAAGGATACTGCAGCCCCTGGTTTTAAAGTGGTTACTATTTTGGATACTTCTTCTTTTTCTCCAGTTTCTTTGTTCCTGATCCAAGCTGTTGAGTATAAAGAAATAAACGATCTGCCGTTCTTTGCATTTTGTGCTCCTACTGCTGTATCGGTTTGTCCACCTGTTCCAGAGAAGTGTATAGTACCAATGGATTCGCTACAACATTGACCTGTTAAATCAATTTCTAAGGTCGAATTAATCGACACTTGATTATCGTTTAATCCGATAATAGAAGGGTCGTTCACGTAATTACCTCGTAAGATCATTACGGCTGGATTTTGATCGATGTAATCATACATTTCCTTTGTTCCTAAAGCGAAACAACAAACAACTTTACCTTTGTGTAAGGTTTTTTTCTTACCGTTAATAACTCCAGCTTTCAATAAATCAATCATTCCACTGGTAAACATCTCAGTATGAATACCCAAATCTTTCTTGGTCATTAACGCTCTTGCAACTGCGTTTGGAATACCACCGATACCGAGTTGTATGGTATCGCCATCATTGATTTTTTCTGCAATCAAATTCCCAATCACAATATCTTTTTCATTTGGTTCTGGATTCGGCAAAGTTGGTGCGTCATAATCTACTTTCACAAGATAATCCGCGTCACTAATATGAACTTCCATATCCCCATATGTCCTAGGGAACTTTTCATTTACTTCTAAAACAACGATATCCGCTTGCTCAAGGATTTCTTTTTCGTATATGTTCGATAGTGACAGTGAAACATATCCATGCTTGTCAGGCGGTGTTGTAGATGTGATAAAGATATCTACTTTTCTATAGTCTAAACGTTTTTTCCCAGCAAAATGCAAATTGTTCGGAATAAACGATATATTTCCATGTTCATGAGCCTTCCTCAAGACTGGTGTATAGAACCATCCATCTAAAAAGAAAGAATCTCGATATTGTTCGTCAATAAAAAATTTTCCATCAGCAAAAGGCAAACAGTTATCTACTGTCACGTCTTTTACTCTGTGTGCTGCTTTGTGAAGGTGTGTCATAAATTCTTGTGGTTCAGCCGCTGCGGAACCGACAACAATATGCATATCACTTTGTACCAAATCGATAATGCTATCGATAGTAACATATTTCGGATTCTTCATTTTTTGCTCCTTTTTTGCATGGCAAGCAAGGGAGAATATTGCATTCTCCCTTTTGCCAAATACAAATTCTTTGTTTAATTTAGTCTACAGGGTTTTCTATTTCTTCAATCGTTTGAATTTCTCTAACTTTTGTAAATGATTCATTAACAAAATCAGCAGGTTCTTCTACGTCTGTTGTAGCAGGGTTATCCCCTAAGAAGAATCCATATTCCAACATTGACATAGAAGCGAT
Organism: uncultured Candidatus Izemoplasmatales bacterium; assembly: GCA_964610285.1. Classification (GTDB taxonomy): domain Bacteria; phylum Bacillota_I; class Bacilli_A; order Izemoplasmatales; family Hujiaoplasmataceae; genus 4572-104. The sequence continues at coordinate 16,305 of CAZSVN010000010.1, read as the reverse complement.
TCCCCAACGTTTACCACCTGAGAAGTCTACTACTCCACCCATAGGGATGTCGATTGGTTCTTCTTCCATAGCTGCGATATAGTTAGCCCATGTTACGTCATCGCCATTTTCTTCAAGTCTTAAAAGACCTTCAACGAATACTTTCGCTGCAATATATCCAGCTGTAGCGAATGCGTTTGTATAATAACCTAATTTTGTTGCTTCATCAAGGTCAGCTTGTGCGATACATGCAACAAATTCGCCTGCTGCAGCTGCACCTTCTGTTGAGAACACATCTACCCATGCATTTGTATAGATAGGACGATTTTCGTTATAACGATAATGGTCAACTACTGTTACGTCAGCATTAACATAAGATGTAAATACAGGAACATTTAAACTAATGTTTGACATTGAAGTCAATGCATATCCAAATGGTTCTTGGTTCATAGCGATTAGTACTGCAGATACGCCTGAAAGCTTAAATGATGTGATAGCTGTATTAAAACTACCAGATGTAACAGCTTGATAAATGAATTGATCTTCCATTTCAGCAAATTCTGCTTCAATTTCAATACCTTCTTTTAATGAATTTCCAACGTCATCATTCGTGTAAATAACACCAATTTTTCCATCTACTGGAAATGCTTCGTCATGGTTTGTACCATAAACTTCTTCATTAATTGCTCTTGCAGCCATGATTCTACCATCTGTTGCATAAATTGGTTGAACAGCCATAACTGGATTTCCAGGTGATTCTTGGAAATACAATGCATTGATACCAGTTGCTGCATAAACCATAGGAATACCCACTTCTTGAATTAAATCAATAGTAGCCCCAACAGTAGGAGTCCCAAAATGGCCTACTAATGCAAAAACTTTGTCTTCATCAATCAACTTGTTTGTGTAAGTCAATCCTTGTGCTGCATCAAATCCGTCATCATAAGTAACGAATTCAAGTAATCTACCATCAATACCACCTGCATCATTTATTTGTTTGAAAACGGCTTTGATAGCGTCATTAAATGGTATACCTACTGTTGCAAAATAACCTGATGTAGCTGCGGTATTACCAACTTTAATAGAAGTAGCTGTAACTCCTTGTACGTCGATTGGCGCTCTAGTTGTAGGAGCAGCGGTTGTCGTTGCTGCTGCTGTTGTAGTTACTGCTGCTGCTGTTGTTTCTTCAGTACAACTAACAAAAATAAATGCTAGCATGAAAACTGAAAATAATAAAACTAATTTTTTCATAATATTCTCCTTTTTTTGATTTTTTTATATTTACCGATTTTATCGGTATTTACCAAATTTATTTTTTTTCTCCAAGATAAGCAGAAACCAATTGATCATCTTTCATTAGTTCTTCTGCTGTACCTTCGGTTTTTACTTTACCGATTTCTAGAACATACACATAATCAGCTATTTTTAGTGTTTGATAGGCGTTTTGTTCTACAATCAATATCGTATTTCCTCTTTTTCTGATTTCCTCTATAATTGCAAATATTTCTTTTACAATAAGTGGTGCTAGACCTAGTGAAGGTTCATCTAATAACAATAGTTTTGGCCTTGCCATTAAAGCACGTCCAATTGCTAACATTTGCTGTTCACCACCAGATAATGTAGATGCTTGTTGACGTCTTCTTTCCTTTAAAATAGGAAAATAAGTATAGACTTCTTCTATGGTCTCTTTTCTTAATTGTCTAACACTCTTTTTATGTTTTGAAACTACTTCTCCTTGGTCATCTTTTGTTTCCACTATCTCTGCTTTTAAGGAGTACGCTCCTACCAGAAGATTTTCTTCAACAGTCAGTCCTCTAAGAATTAATCTGCCTTCAGGAGATTGAATAATTCCTTTGCGAGCTAATTTATTCGGAACAAGATTCTTAATGCTTTCTCCATCAAATATAATATCGCCAGAAGCCGCTTTAACAACGCCATTAATGGTTCGTATTGTTGTTGTTTTACCCGCTCCATTGGCACCTAATATTGCAACGATAGAACCTTCTTTTACTTTGATGTCTACGCCTTTTAAAGCTCTAATAATACCATAGTCGACTACCAAGTTTTTAACTTCTAAAATATATTCATTCATTATTCTTCACCCAAATAAGCATCGCGAACTAATTTGTTCTCTTGAATCTCTTTTGGATTCCCTAACGCTAATTTCTTTCCGAAAGATATCACGCAAACTCTATCACAAACATCCATAACTAGTCCCATATCATGTTCAACTAAAAATATTGTAGTGTTGTATTCTGTGCGGATCTTTCTTATGGTCTCAGATAATTCTTTTGTTTCTTGGTCATTCAATCCAGCTGCAGGTTCATCCAAAATGATAAGTTTAGGATCTGTCATCAGCGTTCTAGCCAACTCAATACGTTTCAAAATACCATATGGCAATCCAAACGGATATGCATATTGGTATTCAAACAAATTCAATGATTTGAGAATTTGCAACGCTTTCTCTCTATAAACTTTTTCTTCTCTAGCTAGATTTCTAGAATGAATTAATTGACCAAAGAATCCTGTTTGATACTTTGTGTGAGCGGCAACTAATAAGTTATCTAAAATCGATAATTCCCATATTAGCTCTACATTTTGGAATGTCCTTACAATACCTAGTTTTACAATGTTGTGAACTAAGTAATCATTTAGTTTAACCACTTCTAAATCATTCTTTCTATAATACATCATACCTGATGTTGGATTATAAAATTTAGTAATACAATTGAAAATCGTTGTTTTGCCAGCACCATTAGGACCTATTAAACCAAATATTTCTCCTTTTTTTACTTCAAAATTTAACTTATCAACCGCTAACAATCCACCAAATCTCATGGTTAGATTTTCCAACTTAAGCAATACATCATCCTCTAGTCCAAATGTTAAATCTGGAACTATTTTCTTGATTTCTTGTATTTTCTTATCGTTGGAAAGAATTCTTGCTTCAATTTTGTTTAAGCTTTGATTGATTTTTTCCGTTAAGCGTTCAATAGAGCGTTTTGATTTTGCTTTGAATATTTCTGATTTCGAATCAAGAATACTTTGATATTGAATTTGTTTATCTTGATACTCTGAAATTGCTTGTTCTGTAGGTTCTGCTTTTTGAAATTTGCTTTCTATATTTTGGAGATTATTGTTTAAAGAAGTTTGTATTTGTTGTTCTTTCTTATCAAATTGTTCTTTCGTTTCTTCTGAATCAGATTTGTTCAATGCTCTTTTTCTTTGTTGTTTTAAAGCTCTAAATCTTAAATTATATTTTTTTTCAAGTTGCTTTATTTTATTTGCTTTCTCTTCGTCAACAGATGCAAGATGAATTCTTGCTTCTATTGCATATGGTGCTAATAAAACTAACTGGATAGAAGATGATATGTCTTTGGAGGAAACAGCTGACTATTTTTTAAGTATCTTAAAGAATAAAGGAATTGGAAGAAAACCGATCATATTTAT
>CAZSVN010000010.1:1565-12866 GCA_964610285.1 uncultured Candidatus Izemoplasmatales bacterium | reverse complement strand
TTTGATTTCTCTTCGTCACAAGATGAAAGATGAATTCCTGCTTCTATTGCATATGTTTTTAATGATTGTTCAAATTGATAGGTTGCTGATGTTAATTTTGATTCTAACTTGGCTTCCTTTTCTTGAATAGATATCGGTAAGTACGTTTTGTTAAATAGTAATTTCGCTTCTAACTTCTCTTGTCTTGAAGTGAGCTTTTTTAGTTTATATTTACTCATCTTCGCCATACCTATATACTTTCCACTTGTGTTTTAGTTTCCTAAATGTCTTGCTTATCCAAGCTTTTATTGCATGGAATAATCGAATTAATCCACCAGGATAAAACATGACTACAAGTATAATTAAAACCCCATTAAAAATCACAATGACTGCTGGATTATTTTGGAAAAATGGAATGTTTTGTAGCACAGCTGAGTTTAGACCAAAGATCATAAATGTTCCCATGATAATTCCAGCAATAGATTGAGCTCCCCCAACAATTACGGCCGCTAGTATATTTAGCGAAAAGCTCAAACTCCATGTTGTTGGAATACTAAATTTGGTATTTGCCATATATAGTATCCCCGCTAAAACTGCATATACTGTGGATACTATAAATGCTAAAAGTCTATATTTCAATAAGCTAATTCCCATTGATTGTGCTGCAGAATCGCTGTTCTTCATAGCGAGTAAAGCACGTCCAGTTGGACTCTTAATGATATTAATTGTTACAATCATCACCAGAACAAATACTAATATAATCATAACGTGAATTGCAGTATTGGATAGAGCAATTCCCAATATGTCAAAATTTCTGAAACTTAATCCGTCTACTCCGTTTGTAAAGCCTTTAAAACTTTTAAATACTTCGATTAGTATTTCGGAAAGTCCCAAAGTAATAATCGCTAAATACATTCCTTCTATTCGTAAAGATATAAATCCTACAATAGCCCCAATTAGAATTGCTCCTGCGAGTGATACAAGCAGTGTCAACCCAAATGGTAGATTTAATGTTCCTGCAAAGTAGCCCATGAAATAGGTACCAAGTCCAACGAACCCGGCAGTACCTAAAGAAGCAAGCCCACCGTAACCAAGCAATAAGGAAAATCCTAATGCCACTGTAGAATAGATAAGTGTTAGAATAATGGAACTCATAAAGGATCCACTAATTACACCAGATAACGTTAAAAACTCTGAAAGAATTAATATTGCTCCAAATATAATATATCCAAAATACGGATGCTTTGAAAATGATTTAATGCTTTGCCAAATATTCTTCATTATTGTTTTATTCATGATTACACCTTCTTCGCTGTCTTCTTGCCAAATAAACCAAGAGGTTTCACAAGCACTAACAATAGTATTAATGTATAGACAATAACATTTGCCCATACAGAATTAAAGAATGAAGCAACTGCAGTAAATATATTAATCAAAACAGCACCTACAATTGGACCTCCAAATGTGAAGAATCCTCCTAAAACGGACGCTAAGAATGCATTTACTTGCACTGGAACCATAAACGTAACAGAAACAGAAGAACCTGTTGGTGCATATAAACAAGCTGCAAGAGCTCCAAGTCCACCAGCTATAGCCCAAGACAATGCTGTAATTATTTTGGTGTTGACTCCCATCATGGAAGCAACGATTTCATTAGAAGCAGTTGCACGCACGCCTAAACCCCACTTTGTTACTCTTAATGAGATAAACAAAATACCAATAACAATAACCGTTATGATAATTGCTATATAATTGTGTGTCGGAAGAACTAATTCTGTATCCCCAAAGGGAATTAATTTTACGTCATAAGAGAACGCTTCAATCGTAGAAGGTAAATTACCAAATATTAATGGTATCCCACCCATCAAAACCAAAACAAGCCCCATGGTAATCATTTGCTTTCCTACCGGAGTCACTCTTTTTGCATTTCGAATAATAACCGTGTCTATCAATAACCCTAAAATGAAAGAAACTATAATACCTGCAACAATTGCTATAATTATCTTTTGAAGGTTTTCCAATTCTGTGTTTTGCGTTAACTTTATAATGATTTTTGCAGCTGTGTATGCTCCAAAAGTTGCCATCATACCCTGAGCAAAATTTGTTGTCATAGATGTTTTAAAAATCAATACAATACCGGTTGTAGCCAAAGCCAAAACACATAATTCAACGGAGTTCAGTAATACAATCTGTAGAAATATATATAAGGTCATTTCTTTGATTACAATATAAAATCCTAAAGCCAATGCAATAATTAACAAAACATTGATTAATCTCGCTCGCAATTTGCTACGATGTTCATTCTTTCTTAATATGAGGAAATCCACTAGAAAATAAATTGCGATTAAGCTAGTGATTAAAATGATTAAATTTCTAGTCATGCACTTCACCCCACTTTATAATGTTAGCAGCCCAAACATAACCAATACCTGCTGCTAACATACATACCACAGAACCATCTTTCACCTTCTTTTGTTCTAAAGCAAGGTGTAAGGATAATATTTGGTCAATTTGACCAATGTGTCCATATTCTTCTAAATAGATTGTTTGACTTTCTGTTAAACCAAGAGCTTCTAAAATGCCTAAATGTCCTGATTTTTTAATATGTAGTATAGCCAAATAATCGATATCTTTTCGTTCTAAATCTGATTTTTCTAATGCCTTATCGATGCAAGTAAACCAGTTTGGCATCGATACTTTATTTAAACGATCCTTCATTTTTACTGGATCCATTAATCGTAAGGACTTTTTAGATTCTTCCAGATTTTCATGAGTAATTGGAACACAGGTACCACCGATTTCGACACCCGCAGTTCTTGCTAAAGAACCATCTGCTATAATGTGGGATCCAAGTAAACCATTTTTATGATAATTTTTTTGTAGAATAATTGCTCCACCACCAGCTCCAAGATTATACATCATAGACATATCTTTGTCAGAGTAATCCACGAAGTCGCAGTTGCGATATCCTCCTACTACCATGATTATATGGATATCATCATCCGCGATTAACATGTCTTTTGCCATTTTCATTGCGGATACTGTAGTACAACATCTATTTGCAACATCAATACCCCACGCGTTCACTGCGCCAATTCTATCTTGAATATACAAAGCGGATGTAGTTAGAGGATATTCTTTCCATTCTTCCCCAACACAAAGTATGACATCAATATCCAAAGGATTCACTCCAGTGTTTTTAATTGCATCTAAAGCAGCCAAAGCACCCATTTCTTGGGTTCCATCTAATTTGCCAGGTAACAATTTTCTTTTTATTCCCAGTTTATTTATGACAGCATCTTCTGTCCAAACACCTTTGGTTAAATCACTTATTTCTTTTGCTGTGATGTTGTTTTTTGGTAAATAAATACCTGTTCCTACAATTCCTACAGTTGGTTTTTCCATAATAATCACGTCTTTCTTTTAAGTATTTACAGCCTCATTCCACCATCCACTTGAATTGTTTGGCCTGTTATGTATGATGCATCACTACTTGCAAGGAATAATGCAACTTTTGCTATTTCTTCTGGTTGACCCAAACGTTTCAACATGGTAAGTTTTGCAAATTCATCTAATAAATCTTGTGGAACTGTTTTTAATATGTCGGTCATAGTGTATCCTGGTGCAATTGCATTCACACGTACTGGAACACCTTTTCTAGCAAATTCTTTTGCCCAAGTTTTTGTCAAACCAAGGATACCAGCTTTGGTCGCTGCGTAATTTGCTTGTCCAATATTACCAAATACTCCTACAACAGAAGAAATATTAATGATAGATCCTCCACCAATGTTTTCCATTTGTGGACCAATATATCTCACTAAATTAAATGCACCTTTTAGATTTACATCTAATACAAGGTTCCATTGTTCATCGGTCATTTTTCTTGTCATAGAGTCTCTTGTAATTCCTGCATTATTAATTAAAATATCAATTTTTCCATATTTTTCAATCGTATCATCAAAGAATTTTTTACATCCTTCTACATCGGTTACATTTAATTTATAGAATTCAACATTTTTCATTTCATAGGTCATTTCGCCCATATCACAAGCAATAACAATTGCGCCTTCTCTTGCTAATTCTTTCGCTATTTCAGCCCCAATTCCTTTTGCTCCGCCTGTAACAACTGCAACTTTATCTTTTAATTTCATTTTTCTTCCTACTTTCTTTTAACAATGATACCAGTTCCCATTCCGCCGCCAATACAAAGACTAGCTAAACCGGTATGAAGATCTCGTTTTATCATTTCATGTATTAAGGTTACTACAATTCTATTTCCAGAAACTCCAACAGGATGTCCAAGAGCAATCGCTCCACCATTCACATTGGTTCTTTCAAAAATTTCTTCCATTGTTAAATCATGTTCTTCTGCGAGTTCTGTAACTACGCCAATGGATTGAGAAGCAAACGCTTCATTTAATTCAATTAATTCCATATCAGATAATTTCAATTTTGCAGAATTCAATGTATTTTTAATTGCTGGCACAGGACCTAGTCCCATATAATTTGGATCAAGTGCAGCTTGTCCAATCGCAACGATCTCAGCTAATACTGGCAAATTATATTTATTAACCATTTCTTCGCTAGCAACGATTACAAACGAAGTTCCATCGTTGATACCAGATGAACTTCCAGCGGTAACCGATCCATCTTTTTTAAATGCTGGTCTTAATTTTGCTAATATCTCTGGAGTTGTTGTGCGATTTGGATATTCATCCTTATCAAAAACAATAACACCTTTTCTTGTTTTTATTTCAATCGGTACGATTTCATCATCAAATCGTCCAGAGTCCACTGCGGCAATTGCTTTTTGTTGTGATTCGTAAGCAAACTTATCTTGAGCTTCTCTTGAAATATTATGTTTGTCCACGATGTTTTCTGCTGTGATGCCCATATGCATATTTCCAAATGCATCTGTCAATGCATCTTTTAAGATGTGATCTTCTGCTTGCATTGCGCCCATTTTATTTCCAGATCTTGTAGACCCAGAAAGCATGAACGGTGCACCAGACATGGATTCAACTCCACCTGCAACCACAATACTACTAAATCCAGCTTGAATGCCCATATAAGCATTCATAATGGATTTCATTCCACTACCACATACCATATTTAATGAATATGCTGGAACAGTATTAGGGATTCCGGCTTTAATAGAAATTTGTCTCGCTATCCCTTGACCAATGTTTGCTGGTAAAATATTACCAATAATTACTTCTGATATTTCGTCTTTTGGTACTTTCGTTTCTTCCAGTAATGAAGCCAACACTTGAGATCCGAAAGCAGAAGGATGGACATCCTTTAACGTGCCTAAAAATGACCCGATAGGGCTTCTCTTAGCTCCAACTATAAAAATCTTGTTTTTCAATTTCAGTCCTCCTTGAAATTTATATGAAATTAAATATATGAATATTTGTTCATATTTTAATTAGATTTTAATATTTTTTAGAGAATTTGTCAAGCGCTTTCATCAAATGAAAATATTTTCATTAATAATATATTTCACCTACATACGGCGTTATAAGTAAATTTTCCCTAAAAATAGCGATTTTGCTATGAAACCTGTTTTCAGTCATAAATAATTTAAAAAATGTGAACTATTATTCGCATGAATGTTTTTTCAGATTCATCTTGTATTTTTAAATGTAATAATATAAAATGTTACTGGTGATATTATGGAAAAACTCGATTATCGTTTGCCTAAAACTAAAGTAGGAGAACGGTCGTTCAAAAAAATCATTAAAGCTGGCAGATTATTATTTTCAAAAGATGGTTTTCAAACCACCTCTATTAATGATATTATCGCGAAAGCAAAAGTAGCCGCTGGTACGTTCTATATTTACTTTGATAATAAACTAGTTCTATACATGTATCTATTAGATGAATATAGAATCAATATTAGAAAAGCTGCTTCCGAAGCAATCAAAGGATTGAGTACTAGATATGATATCGAACGAGCAGGTTTAAAAGCGTTTATACAATACGTAAAAAGAGATCCATTGGCTTATAAAATTATTTGGGAATCTCTATTTGTAGATTATGATATTTTTAGAGAATACTATATGTCATTTGCTAAATCCTATATGCATCACTTAAAAAAATCCGTTGAAAAAGAAGAATTAAGAGATGACATCGATTTAGAAACCACATCATATATATTGATGGGAATTTCAAACTTTGTTGGATTACAAATTATCTTTAATAACAAATCCGACGATGTTGATATTGATTTTGTTGTGGATGAAGCCATGAAGGTTTTACAAAACGGATTATTTAAATAAAAAAAAAGAGGGGCTATCTTAGCTCCTCTTGATTTATTAAGTGTGCAAAACTTGACATATCCCATGGTGATTTTTCAATTAATGGTTCAATTTCATTTACAGATTTTGGATGATTGAAATAATATCCTTGTAAGAATCGAATTCCTAAATCAGCCATACGTTTTATCATGTCTTCATCTTCGATGCCTTCAGCAATAACGATTTTTGAGTTTTCTTTTGCTTTTCTAAGTACTTTTTGAAGAGTAAGTGCTTCTTCGTTATCATCCATTAGCAATAATACATTAGCTCGAGTCATTTTAAATATCCCGGCACTTAGATTTGGCATCCAATCAATGATTTGATAATCAATACCGGTATCATCTATTGCTACCCTAAACCCATATTTTCTAAATTCTGCAAGGTTATTTAAAGCAACTGGGCTGTTTTGAAGTGAGAAGAAATCAATAATTTCTAAACAGAAAGTTTCCGCAGTTAAACCATATTTTTTTGTAATTTTATAGAATTGTTGTGCCAAACCTTCTACTTCTAATTGTTTCCGACTTAGATTGGTGGATATATATAAATCTCGAATTCTCATTTTGCTATTCCAGTTTTTGTACTGTGATACGATCTTTTCAAATCCCCAAGTACCAAACCAGGTAATATCTCCTGTAAGTTCCATAACGTTTAAAAATCTTCCTGGAGGCAAAATACCCATTGTAGGATGATTCCAACGCAACAGTGATTCCAAACCAATAATTCTACCAGTTTTAACATCAACAATTGTTTGGTAATATAATAAGAATTCATCGTTTGAGATGGATTTTTTTATTTCTTGGTAGTAATTCGCATTGAATTGTTCGGTTTCTATCAAGTCTTCTGAATACATACTGAATCGGTCCTTACCGGCTTTTTTCGATACATAAACAGCAATTTCTGCATTTTTAAGAAGTTGATTTGCATTAATTCCATCATATGGAAATACAACCAAACCAACAGATGCAGTAATGGTTTCATCAATGATTTTATGAGGCTCACGAATCAACTCAAGCAATTCGTTTCCAATTTCATTCATCTTGTCAGCATCTACCGTTCCTTGATAATAATAAAGGAAAACATCATCTTCGTAATGACCAGTGATAACGTCTTTACCACCTTTTTTTATGAACTTCTTCTCTAGTTCTTTTATTAGTTTGTCAACAGTTTTTTCTGGGTATTTTTCGGTAACGAAACGAAAATCGTCAATGTTAATGCAATATAAAACTCCTAAATCGCCCTCTTTCGTATTTCGGATGGCTTTGTTAATAGCGACTAGAATTTTATCTTCTTTATTGACCGTAAGCTTGTTCGTAAATATACCATCATCATCCGTACCATCGTCTACTTCATCACGTTCTTGCATCGCTTGTTTATTCTTTCGGTGTTCTGAGATTTCATGTGATAAATTGCGATACAACAAAAACAGAGCAACAATCGTTACTACAACAATTAGTATAGCTGTAACCAATTCAAATGCATCAGCACCTATATTAGCAAGGAATCTATAATCAATCATGATCTCACCCCGGTTCATTGAGCTTCGCATAAACATCCGCTCTCTTATTCTTTGGTACATCGTTAAACTTCTTAATATACGCGTACAAGTCTTCAATAATTAAAGGTTTCGAGAATATATATCCTTGGAAAACATCCGTGTATATTTGTTTCAAATATTCATATTGTTTTCTAGTTTCTACACCTTCTGCAATAACCTTCATATCTAAGTTATGAACTAAGTTCACAATAGTACCAATAATACGATGATCTTTTTCCGTTGTAAATATTCCATCAACGAATGATTTATCAATCTTCAGGTTATCAAAATTAATTTGACGCAAATAGGTCAGTGATGCATATCCTGTACCAAAATCATCCAATGAGAGTTTCACTCCCATTTTATGTAATTCTTCAATGGTATCTTCTAATAAAACAGAAGCTTCAATAAATACGGACTCTGTAATTTCTAAGGTCAAATAATTCGGATCAATATCGGTGTCTTTGATAATTTGTCTCACGATATTTGTAAAATCCTTTTGGAGAATTTGTACAGGTGATACGTTAACGCTCATTACAAAGTTTTGTTTGAATTTCTTTTTAATTTCCACTTGTTTTTTACAAGCTTCTCGTAAAATCCAGGTACCAATTGGAATAATCAAATACGATTCCTCTGCATTGGCAATAAATACGGTAGGTCCAATTTCCCCTAAGGCTGGTGAATTCCACCTTGCCAAAGCTTCAAACCCATATATTTCACTGTTATTTGTAATCAAAGGTTGGAATTTTAAATAGATTTGCCCCTTATCAATTGCCTGAGAAAGTCTCTCTGAGATTTCTGCTTGATAACTAACAGATCTCGCAATTTTTTCGTTATAGAATATTATTTTTTTATTTCCATATTCGCTCGCTTTATATAGAGCGGTGTCACACTTTTTAATTAAATCATTTAATGTTACACCATCGGTAGGATATACTGCAACACCAATATGGAATTTCACTTCTGTTTTAATATTTTTCACTACCAAAGGCTCTCTAAAGTATACCAATAATTTATTGAGTGTATATTCTACAGATTCCAATGATTGAACGTTTTCTTTGATATAAATGAATTCATTTCCACCATTGGAATACAATGTTTTTTCGGTCTTTAATACATTTTTTAATTCGTCCGCAATGGCTTTGATTAGATTATCTCCAATCATTTGGCCTTTTGTAACATTGATATTCTTAAGATTGTCTACTTGAATTAAACATACCGCTGATTTCTTAGTGGATTTAAAGATTGTCGCATCTAATTCTTTTGTTGAAGAAGCGCGGTTTCTAAGCCCTGTTAAAATATCATAAGCTAGTGTTTCATAGGTTATTTTAACCTGTCTATCAATTTCTTCGGACATCAAATTAATGGCGTCTCCTATTTTTTTGAATTCGTTATTGTCTTTTATATTGACATGTACTTGATAATCACCATTCTTAATTTTTTCTATGGTTTCTAAAATGTCATCAATTGGAAGTAATGATTTTTTTATGGTGCGATTCATTAATAACGCAATTAACACAACAGCAATACCAGCTGCGGCTAATAAGATTAAAAACATAATTTCTAGTTGCAATCCTTGATCGATATAGAATAACGTAACCGTAGTAAAACCAGTGCTTTCTATATCCGAATAAATGGCAATGAATTGATGACCAAATGCATCAAGAAATGTTACACCGTTCGTATTATAACTCGTTAAGATATAATTAATCCCTTGGCCTCCAAAACTATTTTCTGCGTCAATAGTAGGCAAATTAACTGCATCTTGCATATAATAATCTTCATATTGATCACCTGAAAAATACATGACCTTAGGATTATTACTAATATTGGAGAACAAAATTACTTCATTATCATCTTGAATCTTATTGGTTTGAATATCCGTTAAGACAGTGGCAAGATTGGTTAATTTAATATCAATTCCAACATAACCAATAAGGGTAATACCATCAAATACTTTTTCTACATATGAGATGACGTATTCACCGGTTAATCCATCGGTATATGGATCGGTTAATATGGCGTTCGTTCCGGTAATCGATGTGTACCAAGGCCTTTGTGTTAACAACCAATCAGCAAATGATAATTGCCCATTGTAGGTGATACCACATCCATCAGGTCCACTAGAACATTCTGTTTCGGTAGCTAAATACACCAAATCGTATAAACCATCTTTTTGATAATTCATAACCGATTCTGCTTGAATCAAATAATTGGAGTATATTTCCCAATCAGGATCCGCAACATTCACAATCGCTGGATTTCCATCATTCACATAATTTAAGTAATTGATGATATCCATATCGGTTGCCAGTTTATGGGCATCCGATTCGACAGAATCAATAATATCCATAAATGTTGTTTCTACTATTTGGTTTTGATAAATGGCATTTTCTTCTCTTGTGTTATTCAAGTTTAAATAATACAAGAATACCGCACTAGCAAGGATTAACACTAAAAATAGCGCGTCAAGAAAAACCGTTAAACTAACGATTTTTTTGATTAATGTGTTCCTTCTAACATACGTTTTCTTTGCCATAATTCACCTCACGTTTATTCTTCAAACCACGATTTAAAGAAATCAAATAAACCAAACGGTACATCCGTTACTGGTTCTGAAATCGGGCTAATATATACATTAAATGTTCTTGTTCTATTTGTCGTAGCATATTCTATATAAAAATACTTTCCATTCAAGCCATCGACGTAATTACTAGCATTATTTAATTTATAAATACCGTAATATATATCATAAGTATAAATATCATTCAAATATTGGTCTAATGGTAATTCTACTTCAAACGCATAGAATCCAGACCTATTTCTACCAAACTTATAGCTATACGCTACATCAGAAGTATAGTAAAATTGTGTCATTCTATTGTTCAGTGGTGTCTCAGAATCCAATGCGGTGAATTCCGGAAAATCTTCTGGGTCAGTCACGTCAAATACGGTATCATCCCCATCTGTTGTATTTAAGTTTTTAACGGTAGCAATAATCATTTCATCACTGAAATCAACGGATTGATTTGCAAGTACACAACTACCAGGTATTGCTGCTGTGCAATAATAGATATCAAATACAATAGATAAATTGTACAAAACATCCGTTACTGTTATATAGTAATAAACAGAAGTCAATCCATCCTCTGCAGTCACTCTATATTTCACTATTACTTGTCCACTAATCATTTGTTCCGCAGAAGTGTCTGTGTAGTTAGCAGCTAACACACCTCTTTCTGTTAGTGTAGAATTTTCATCTACTTCAGCTGACCAAGTCGAGGTGCTATATGAATATCTAGATATAGACCCTCCATAAGGAAGATAATCTATAAAAAATGGTGCATAAATTCCAAGCGGAACATTACTTACTTTACCATCTATTCTATAGTATGGCCATTCCGCATCATCAGCTCCGTCATAATCGATTCCATCAAAATAAATAGCTGGGTTATAATGAATGAAGATGGTAAAACTTGGGTAAAAATA
>CAZSVN010000010.1:0-1555 GCA_964610285.1 uncultured Candidatus Izemoplasmatales bacterium | reverse complement strand
CACTTTCTGTAAGATTAATAATTGGATATGTTGTTTCATTAGCAAGTTCGGAAAAACGAATATCTGTTAAATAAGCATTTGTTCCTAAATCTTTTATGATTACAAGACTAGTTGCATATGTTACATAATCGTTAAGCGGTCCATCTCTATAGTATAGGAATGTAAACGTATATATTCCAGGCTCAGTTGAATACGACATATTAATATATAAGTAATCACTTGCTGAATACGTCAATCCAACAGCTGTTATTGGAGTTGTTCCATCATTAGCTGTTGCACTAACCTGTACATCTATATAAGCATAATCTCCAGGTTCAATAACATATAAACTTGGTGTAAAGGTTTGATCAAATCCTAAATCTACGGTAAATAGTGTAGTGCTTGCTTCTCTGGTTGCGTGAATATTTCCAATTTGTACATCATTGCCATCTTTTTGAACACCCGTTAAATCTACTGTTCTTTCTATTAAGTTATGTGTATAAGTAGACTGACTAATGCCATCCTCCGCTAAAACAATATATCGCATTTGATAGGTTTTATATCCATTCGTAATTGTTGTTTGAATCAACTGTGCACTCGTTATTGTCGCAAAAGGACTAATAGATAACGTTCCAGCTGTCATAAAATCAATATCAAATGTTACGTTTGAAACGTAAGTTGGTAATCCGGTTCCGTTATTTGTGGTGAAATTTGTTGTCGAAGTATCCATATCTACATCATATCCAATATTTACATAAGATGTAATGGCCGTTCCAACAATACTTATAGAATCCTCTTCTGAATAATACGTAAAATCTAAAATAGCACTATTTCCAGAAGCTCCTTTATCAAAATCACATCTGTATGTTGTGGAAGCAGGGAAGTAACTATATTCAAAATAATAATCTCCTGCTTTTGTTACATCAATAAACGTAAAGGTAATACTATATGCACCCGAACTATCTACTGGTACAGTTGTGATGGAATAATAAGATGAACTAACAATTGTATCATCATCATATTTTACCACAAAATTATTCTTAAAATCATACCCAACTGTTAAAACATCTTTATCATCTTGAAAATTTAATTTTACACTACCCAATGAACCAACCGCTCCCACTGCAGTAATATCGGTAGGATTTGAAACATTTAACTTAGTAGAACTTCCGTTAAACGCAACGGTCTCAATTTGTAATGTACCAGCCGATTGAGCCAACGTTGGTAAAAATTCAATCTCTACTTCAAAATCGGTATAATATGTAGAAGATGCGTACAAGTCCTCACCCACAAACGCTTCTGAATACACAGTAAAATATCCTAATGACAATCTCGAGGCACTACTTGGAATCGTTACACTAAGATCCGCTGGATACAGAGTAGAAATACCCTCTGCTCCTTCAGCATCTAATAATGCTCTAAAAAGTGTGCTGCTAACCTGGCAAACTTCAGACAGGGCGACGGTATATTTTTCTTTCCTGATGTTCCTGGCAGCAAGTGTTTTTGGTGTATTCGCTTCTCTCGATCTTTTTCTACTTTTCTTCTTCTTTGAATTAGCGGTATTCCCCAAGTACCC
>CAZSVN010000009.1:9848-19707 GCA_964610285.1 uncultured Candidatus Izemoplasmatales bacterium | reverse complement strand
AGATTGTATATCCCAATGTGGGTATTGTAAGACATGATCCTTGGTCAAATTATGACTCAAATGATTTTATTAGTTTGGGACACAAATCACTAGAAGAAGCAATTCGAAACAATAAAAAGAACTATTCAATATTTGGGGAGTAAATATGTTTTCTATTGTCATAGTCGCTGCTGGTAGCGCAAAAAGAACAGGATTGGGATACAATAAAATATTTTACAAGATTAAAGGGAAAACTATTTTAGAGTATAGTTTGTTACATTTTTTGAATGATGATGATTTCAAAGAAATTATTATTGTGTTATCAAAAGAGGACTTGCAAGAAGTAAGAAAACTATTTTCAAATCCTAAAATCAAATACGTTATAGGTGGGAGCACCAGGCAAAAATCCGTATTCAATGGATTGAGTTTAGTGAATGAAGAATTCGTCTTTATTCACGATGGGGCTAGACCCAATATTAGCAAAGAAAAAATATCGGAATTAAAGGAAGAAATAAAAAACAGAGATGCTGTTATTTTATATACTAAAGTTACAGATTCTGTGGTAAAATATGATGGGAATGAATTATCAGAATATTTGGATAGAGAAGAAGTTGGATTAATACAAACACCACAAGTATTCCGTAGTGAACGGATTAAAAAAGCGCATTCTCAAGCGATAAATAGTAAAAAGAACTACACGGATGATGCTAGCTTATATAAAGAAGAATTACACAAAGATATATTCTTGTTAGAAGGTAATGATTTAAATATTAAGGCTACTACGAAATTAGATTTAATGTTGTTGGAGGAATTGTTATGATTAAAATTGGATTTTCAAAAGATACACATCCGCTTGTGGAAGGCCACCCATTCTTTTTGGGAGGCATCAAAATTGATCATCATAAAGGCGCAAAAGGGCATTCGGATGGAGATTGTTTGCTTCATGCGATAGCAGAATCTATTTTAGGAGCTATGGCCTTAGGTGATTTGGGTAAGTTTTTCCCGGATACCAATCCAAAATATAAAAATTATGATTCTAAATTGATATTAGAAGAAGTATTCAACTATGTGTATGCTAAAGGATATGAAATATCGAATTTAGATTGCATGGTATCGTTAGAAAAACCAAGACTGTTACCTTATGTTAAGGAAATGAGACAAACAATCGCAGGAATACTAAAATGCGATCGGAGTCAAATATCAATAAAAGCAACTACTTTTGAGGGATTAGGTATCGTTGGTAGAGAAGAAGCTATCATCTGCGAAGCTATTGTTTTACTTGAAAGTGCAGCATATATGGTTGACTAATTGGGCTAGCAATAGCCCAATATTTTTTTAAAAAGTGATATCTCTTGGAAAATTATAAAATTATGATAAAATATATATGCTAGGGGGGATAATATGTTAGAAACTATCCATGGCGAATTCGATTTAATTAAAAATTTTAGAGAAGCTTTTGTTTTAGATGATTTTAATAAGAAATACCTTGATGTGTTTAATATTTATCCATATATTGTGGGTGATTATTCTGCAGGCTTATTGAGGATAAAAGGTTTTACAAAAGAAAATTATAAACAAATTCCTGATTATCTAGTAGAATCTTGTGCTCCGGGTTGCGCATATTATATTTTAAAAAACCCAAAATTTGACCCAAATTTGGACCGTAAAGATTAGAGGAAAAAACATATGACATATGAAGAAATTATTGTAGAAATAAATGAAGTAATTGAATTGATAAAACCTTATATAAATCGTGATGGTGGGGATATTGAATTTGTAAAATTTGAGGATGGTATTGTTTATGTCAAGCTTAAAGGTGCTTGTGTAGGTTGTGCTGGATTTGAAGATACATTATCTGAGCTAGTTGAGGATACGCTATTAGAAAGAGTTCCAGGAGTAATTGGCGTTGAACACGTTTGGTAATTAAGGAGATATTATGAATAAAACTACAAGTAATATGAGAGAAATTTGTATTAATTTACTAAAGGATAGAGGCGTTTCTTTGGATGCTATTGTTGATATCGTTTATGATTTGCAAAAGAAATACGTACCAGATATAACAAGAGAAATCTGTTTGGATGCAATTATTAGAGTTCTCGGAAAACGAGAAGTCCAAAATGCTATATTAACGGGTGTTGAGTTGGATATGCTAGCTGAAAAAAATCTGTTATCAGAACCATTACAAACATTAATCAGTACCGATAATCCATTATATGGAATTGATGAGATCTTAGTGTTGTCGATTTGCAATGTGTATGGGTCAATAGGATTAACAAATTTTGGTTATGTAGATAAAGTAAAACCAGGAATCATTGGAAAATTAGATGAAATTGGTAAAAAAACAAATAAATGTCATACATTTATGGATGATATTATTGGTGCTATTGCAGCTGCAGCAGCAAGCAGCGTTGCTCATAACGCAGAAGATTAATAGAAAGAGATTAGATTCTCTTTTTTTTCGAAATTTTATTTGTTATTTAAACATGCAGTTAAACCACTTTCTATCTGACATGATTAGTGATATAATATACCCAGTTTCTTTGAGGGGTGTTCGTATGAAAAAAGGTGACATCGTCAAAGGTCGGATTACTAGTATAAAACCATTTGGAGCTTTTGTAAAAATCGATGAATCAGTTGATGGTTTGATTCATATCTCTGAAATTAGTGAAAGGTTTGTAAGAAGTATTGAAGACTATCTTAGTGTTGGGGATTTTGTAACATTAGAAGTGATAAGTGTTTCTTCGGATAATAAATTATCGCTTAGTTTTAAATCCCAAAATAAGAACGGACGAAAAAAACATGAAAAAGTTCAATTGGAGCAAGGGTTTAAACCCTTGGCTGAAAAACTAGATCATTGGGTAAAAAAATATTTTGAAGAACGATAGAATAATCTATCGTTTTTTCTTTTTGAAAGTACTGCGGTATGATATAATTAGTTATAAATTGTATTGGAGGTATCTATGGAAAAATATATGAAATTAGATTATACATATGCGCTACCTTTTGTAAAAGAGAGTGATTTGAAGACTATTCAAGCGGAAATAAATAATGCTAGAAAAATATTGGATAATCAATCAGGTTTGGGAAGTGATTATTTAGGATGGTTAGATTTACCTAGCAATTTTGATAAACAAGAAATGGAACGAATTAATATTGCAGCTAAAAAAATTAGGAAGCAATCCAAAATTCTTCTTGTTATAGGAATCGGTGGTTCTTATTTGGGAGCGAAGGCAGCTACAGAATTTTTAAAACCATATTTTTCAAAAAGGACTGTGCTTAATGTAATATTTGCTGGGCATAACATGTCTTCTACATATCTAAGTGAGCTATATGAACATCTGAAAAACAAGGATTTTTCTATTAATGTGATTTCAAAATCAGGAACTACAACAGAACCAGCTATTGCTTTTCGATTATTTAAAAAACTTCTGGAAGAAAAATACGGAGTGGAAGGTACAAAAGATCGTATTTATGTAACAACAGATAAATCAAAAGGCGCTTTAAGAACCCTAGCAGATCAAAATGGATATGAAAGTTTTGTTGTGCCAAATAATATCGGTGGAAGATATTCTGTTTTGACTCCAGTTGGGTTATTACCAATTGCGGCTGCTGGAATTAATATTTTAGCTATCTTAAGAGGAGCGAAAGCTGCGAAAACTGCATATTCAAGACAAAGTATTTTTAAAAATGATGTTCATATGTATGTAGCATTAAGAAATTTATTTTATAGAGACCAAAAATTAATAGAAATGCTTATAAACTATGAACCAAAACTCAATTACGTTGCGGAATGGTGGAAACAATTATTTGGTGAATCTGAAGGAAAAGATCACCTAGGAATATTCCCCGCAAGTGCTTCATTTAGTACGGATTTACATTCCCTAGGACAATATATTCAAGATGGCGGAAGAATATTATTTGAAACGGTATTGAATATTGAACGTTCCGAAAAAGAAATCTTCATTGAAAAAGAAGATTCAGATTTAGACGGATTGAATTACTTGCAAGGGAAATCAGTAGATTATGTAAATAAACAAGCATTAAAAGGAACCTTATTAGCACATAAAGATGGTGGAGTTCCTAATATAGTAATAAATATTCCGGAAGTAAGTCCGTATAGTTTTGGATACTTAGTATATTTCTTCGAGTTAGCTTGTGGAATATCTGGATATTTATTAGGAGTAAATCCATTTAACCAACCTGGCGTAGAAGCATATAAAAAAAATATGTTCGCTCTGTTAGGAAAATCAGGTTTTGAAGATTTAAAGAGAGAACTTGAAAAGAAAATATAAAAAAACCACTCATTAATTTGAGTGGAATTTTTTTGCGATAACATGTTTAAATTCTTTTTTATGAAATGCGATAAATTCTTTTGAACTATTTTTTTGTATGGTAATTTCTTTTACATGTTCGATTTCTTCACCGTCCGTTTGAGAATACATATACTCAGGAACAGTAATTTTAATATCTTTTCCTCTTAAGAAAGCAACTCTTTTTGTAATGTATTTGTGCCATCCCAAGTAAATGGTAGTGAATAATAATTGTATGATAAAATTATTTAAATTATGAGCAATCATTAATACAAAATGGTCATCCGTAATATCCGCGTTAGGAGTGGCTTTCATTCCTCCACCAAAATATTTTCCGTTTTGGATAGCGACGAAATATCCTTTTTTGTATGAATGATTAACCCCATCCACTGTAACTTCAAATTCGGTTCGTTTAAATTTTAATATCGCTCTAAAGAAATTAATTAAATAAGATAACTTATTTTTCTTTGCATCGTTATTTACATAATGACATATTAAAGAATCAATTCCAATACCAGCACCATTGATAAATTTAAAAGATCTGGTATCCGTCTTCATTTCCCCTATTGTAATATTCCCTTTGCCTATTTTCATTAGACTTCTAAGAAAATCGTTTCCTGAACCAGATTTAGCTAAATAAATGTTTTGTGTTATTTTAGATACATCTACATTATTGATTAAATAATTGATGGATCCATCCCCTCCTAAAAATAAGATATCAGTGATTTTCGTACTCTTATCTAGGAAGTCATTTAAATTTTCTATTTTTAGAGTGGAACGCAACATAAAAGGAATCGAATGTTTTCGAAAGAATTTCACCATTTTGTTAGTGGTTATTTTAGATCGTCTACCATTTGATAATGGATTGTGTATAATTAGAAACATTCATTTCACCTCGAAATTGTTGTTCTTTTTTTTGAAATAATATATTCTTTATTATAGCATAAAAGTTTTAATAAATTATAGAAGTTTATTTTCGTTTCGCAAAAACAGTAGTGTTTTAGTCTTTTTGTGTTATAATTTTACTATAAAAATTTGATTTAAGGAGTATCGTTTTGGAAGCAAATATTACCATAAATTCGTTAGAAGACACTGCCTGTTTAGCGAAACTCATTTCAGAGAAACTTTTTCCTGGATTTGTACTTGGATTAACAGGCGATTTGGGCTCTGGAAAAACTACATTCACTAAATTTTTAGCAAAATATATGGGGATATCAGACACATTGAATTCTCCAACTTTTACTATTCTCAAAGTATATAATAACAATCTTGATTTGTATCACATGGATGTTTACAGACTAGAAAACATTGGTTATGATTATGAATTAGATGATTATATATATGGAGATGGAATCTCTGTGATTGAATGGTATCAATATATTCGTAAAATGTTGCCAAAAGAATTGCTTGAAATTTCAATTGATATTGTAAACGATACGCAAAGAGCGTTTAAAATCAACGGAAAGGGAAGGTATGAGTCTATTGTCAAAGATATTAATAATAGATACCGCAACTAAATATATATATTTAAGTTTGGTAATCGATAATATAGAAAAACAATATTTCTATCAAGAAGGAATAAACAATCATTCTGTGACAATTATACCTATGCTTGGAGAACTATTAAAACGCGAACATATAATGTTGAATGAGTTGAATAAAGTCATCATTGGAATTGGGCCAGGTAGTTACACGGGGGTTCGCATTGGTGTCACCGTAGCCAAAATGATTGGTTATTTAAATAACATAGAAGTTTCTACTATATCATCTCTAGCAATAATGGCTTCTGCATCGAATGAAGAGTATGTCCTTCCTTATATTGATGCTAGAAGAGGAAACGCATTTATGGCATTGTTCAAGTCTTCTAATGGTGTTTTAGAAAGAGTAGAGGATGATTGTCTAGAAAATGTAGAATCGTTTAAAGAAAAACAAACGATACAGTACGATTTTATAACAAAAGGAAAACCGAATGTTTTTAAACTTTTGGAATCCAATTTATTGACTAAGGTTGATAATATACACGAACTTAAACCCAACTATTTACAAATAACTGAAGCGGAAAGAAATAAGGGATAATTCTAATGGATGTAGTTATTAGAAATATGAGGATTTCAGATGTTGAGATGATATCCAAATTTGATTTAATTACGCTTGGAGAAACGTTGGGAGAACAAACGATATTGGATCATATTCAAAATAATTCTTTAATGAACTATTTTGTTATGGAAACAAAAACAGATAAACTATTTGTTGGACAAGTTAGTTTATGGATAGATGAAGATAAAGCTCAAATTAACAATTTTTATATAGTTAAAACGTATCAAGGCCAAAAACTTGGTAAAACATTTATGAATTATATTATGGAATATTTTCATTCTATTGGAATACATGAAATTACATTAGAGGTTCGAAAATCAAACCTTGTTGCTATTAAATTATATGAGTCATTTGGGTTTAAGACGGTAACAACCCGTGAAAATTATTATCCAAATGGAGAATCTGCTTTAATGATGTATTTAAAAATTGGAAGTGATTAAATGTATGTTTTGGGTGTAGAAACTAGTTGTGATGAAACTAGTGTTAGTGTGACTCAAGATGGAAAAAAAGTATTGTCTAATGTTGTTTTATCACAAATCAATATTCATAAAGAATATGGTGGAGTAGTTGTGATGAGACAAGTGTTAGTATCAATCGAGATGGTATAAACATTTTAAGTAACGTCGTTTTGAGTCAAATCGATGTTCATAAACAGTATGGTGGAGTAGTACCTGAAATTGCTTCAAGAGAGCATATTAAAGGGATTACTTACGTTTTTGATCAAGCCATAAAAGAGGCAAACCTTCATTTTGAAGATATCGATTTAATCGCCGTTACACAAGGACCAGGGTTAATCGGGTCTTTATTAATAGGTGTAAATGCAGCGAAACTGTTAAGCTTAAATTACAATATACCAATCATTGGTATTCATCATATAAGTGGGCATATATATGCTAGCCATATAGAACACGAAATGGAATTTCCGTTAATTGCATTAGTCGTTTCTGGAGGACATACAGAGTTAATCTTAATGAAAGAACATTTTTCATTTGAAAAACTTGGAGAAACTCAAGATGACGCAGTTGGTGAAGCGTATGATAAAGTGGGCAGAGTGCTTGGTTTACCATATCCTGGAGGGCCGGTTGTAGATAAACTTGCAAGATTAGGAATAGAAGAATACAAATTTCCTCGACCAATGATCGATTCAGGTGATTATAATTTTAGTTTTTCTGGATTAAAATCGCATGTTATAAATTTGAACCATAATAAGGAACAGAGAAACGAAAAAATTAATGTCGAAAATTTCTGCAGATCTTTTCAAGAAGCTGTTACGGATGTTTTAGTAGCTAAAACCATAAAAGCAAAATCTCAGTATGCTGTGAAACAGATTTTAGTTGCCGGTGGAGTCGCAGCCAATTCTGGATTACGAGAAAAGATGAAAAAGAGTATTACGGATATTCCAGTATATTTTCCAAGTATGGCTTATTGTACGGATAATGCAGCTATGATATCAATAGCTGGTTACTATAAATTTATGAAAGAAAACAAGGTTGATGATTTGATGCTGAATGGATCATCTCGATTAGATCTTGTAAAGGAGTAGAGAAATGATGGAGATAGAATCTAATTTTATAAAAACAATCATGGAAGATGATCTCAAAAACCATAAAGTAGAAGAGATTGTGACTAGATTTCCACCAGAACCAAATGCTTATTTGCACATTGGACACGCAAGAGCAATTATCACTAATTTTGAACTGGCAAAGTCCTTCTGCGGAGAAACAAACTTGCGTTTTGATGATACAAATCCAGTGAAAGAAGACAGTTCGTTTGTTGATGCGATTAAAAAAGACATTGAATGGCTAGGGTACACTCCTGCCAAAATATTATTTGGGTCTGATTATTTTGAACAAACATATGAACTCGCTGTTAAATTAATACATAAAGGCTTAGCATATGTGTGCGATTTAAATCAAGATGAAATGAGAGAGTATCGTGGTACGTTGACGGAACCTGGAAAAAATTCACCTTTTAGAAGTCGTACGGTAGAAGAAAATTTAATACTTTTTGATAAAATGAAGTCCGGAAAATATGCGGATGGAGAAAAAACATTAAGAGCTAAAATTGATATGTCATCGCCAAATATGAACATGAGGGATCCAGTAATATATCGTATCATACATATAGAGCATCATAATACAGGAAACAAATGGTGCATATATCCGATGTATGATTTTGCACATCCAATTCAAGACTCTATTGAAGGAGTTACTCATTCACTGTGTTCATTAGAATATGATGATCATAGGGTACTCTACGATTGGGTAGTAGAGATGTGTGAGATGCCTCACATTCCTCATCAATATGAATTTGGAAGATTGAACATTACCAATACTATTATGTCTAAGAGATATCTTAAACTATTAGTAGAAAAAGGATTAGTAAGAGGATATGACGATCCAAGGATGCCAACTTTAGCAGGTTTGCGAAGAAGAGGATATACCAAAGATTCT
Organism: uncultured Candidatus Izemoplasmatales bacterium; assembly: GCA_964610285.1. Taxonomy (GTDB): domain Bacteria; phylum Bacillota_I; class Bacilli_A; order Izemoplasmatales; family Hujiaoplasmataceae; genus 4572-104. Next base: position 10,868 of record CAZSVN010000009.1, on the reverse strand, counting down.
ATTAAAAGTTTTGTATTAGGAACTGGACTTTCAAGAATTAATTCTACTGTTTCTAGTGAAATGTTAGAAACTTCACTAAGAAATGATTTGAATTATAAAGTTAAAAGAGTAAATGCTATATTAGACCCACTAAAGGTTGTCATTACAAATTATCCTGAAAATGAAATTGAGTGGATAGATGTTGAATATAATAAAGACAACCCGGATTTGGGATCAAGAAAGATTGCTTTTGGTAGACATGTATTTATCGAAAGAGAAGATTTTATTGAGGTTAAACCGAATAAAAAGTGGAAACGATTAGCATTAGGAATAGAAGTGCGTTTAATGCATGCATATTTTATTAAATGTAATGAAATAAAATATGATGATTTTGGAAATATCGTAGAATTGCAATGTACGTATGACCCTCAAACCAAATCAGGATCTGGTTTTAATGAAAGAAAACCAAATGGTAACATCCATTTTGTAGAAGCGAGCACCTCTAAAAAAGCAACATTTAATTTATTTGAACCATTAATGGTGGATTCTGATTCCAAAAGAGATTTGGAAGATAGATTGAATCCAAATTCATGGAAGGAATTGAGTGGTTTTGTGGAAAAAGATTTAGCAGATACATTCTCTTTGGAACGATTTCAATTTATCAGAAAAGGCTATTTTGCAACGGATTATGATTCTGACAAAGAGCAATTGATATTTAATCAAATATGTGAACTAAGATCGAATTACTAAAATAATAAAAATATAAAAAAAAGACATATGGTAAGCTTGATAAAAGCTATCATATGTCTTTTCTAATGTTTAATTCATATAGTAAGTATATAGCACAATTGTTACATTTGATGAAGTCTCGTTTATAATGGAAAGTCTTAATGAATCAATATAATATAAATGATCCAGGTCATTTAAGGTATCGATGTAATCAAAAATCTTTGTATAATCATCGATATTCATTGTGATAGAAATTTTAACAAATCTGAGATTATCACTGATATTGATATCAAAAGGAGAATTGGAATCATT
>CAZSVN010000009.1:0-9838 GCA_964610285.1 uncultured Candidatus Izemoplasmatales bacterium | reverse complement strand
CCACCTTTCAATCCACTGCCATCGCGGTTTCCCGGGCTCATAACCTCAGGTTATGACCGCATGCCGACATTTCATTTCAATTCGACTGGCCTTTTTTATATTAGACAATTGCGCATAGGGCGCTGTGCAGACATCGATATCAAAAGGAGAATTGGAATCATTATCAAAGTCAATGGTATATGCTGGTGGATCATTTATATTTGCCAGGTCTTTGACAAGTTCTAATTCATTATAGATTTGAGCTTCATTAAAATGGTTTGGTAAATACGGAAGTAATTCATCAATCTCACTATAGTTGGATTCGTTATTTAACAATAGTAAATTATTGATACTGATTTGAATTGTGGATTCCTCTTCTTTAAGTTCCGCTAGGCTGATGCCGTTAAGGTAAGTTACAAGGATGTATCCCATAATGGAAATAGCAAAAACAATAATAATTAAATATAATGGTTTGGAATAGTTTATTTTCTTTCCAAAAATGTTGTTTCAAAAATTGTTTCTTTCCAAATATCTTTTGTTTACGCATAATATACAACCACTTCCATAATCAGATTTCCAACATTGGAAGAGTCAGGGTACTGAGTTATCCATTTGTTGGTAGATTCAACATTTGGTATGATTCCATATTCCTCATAAATGCTTATAATATATTCATAAAGAAGCAAATCCGAACTTGATGATAGGACCATTGTAATCTTTTTTTCTTGAGTATTAAACTCAAAACTTTTCAATGTAATGGTATCGCTCATTAGATCAATCAAGTATTCCATATATTGTATTTTTCTAGTGATTTGTGAATCAAGATACACGTAAGCTTCATTATAAACTCTATCGTAACTGCTTAGAGCACTGTCAACAAGAATATTATCTTGCAACATTTGTTTTTGAATTAAAAGAGCTTCATTTAATGTTTCTTGTTTGATAATCTCATCTCTACCGCTTGCGTAAGGCATGTAAATCAAGGCAATAAATGCAAATATAGCAATGGATAAAACCAAAATATAATTTGTTATAATGAGTCCTCTTTTTGGCCTATATATTTGAAAATGAATTTCATTAGCATATGTTTTCTCGGTAGTAATAGATGAGAGATATGCAATCTCAACGGTTTTATGAACATCATGGATATCCTTATTTAGTTCGCTTATATCTAAATTAATAATATTGAGGCCAGAATCTTTGGAAAATTCTTTTTTATTTTCTTGAATTTTATTAGCTAAATTGTCCGATAAATCCAATAGAAATACATTCTTTATTTTTTTCGAACCTTTTCGTAAATTATACTGATAGTAGTTTGCAATTCTCTCAATGTAATCTTCAATGTTTTGACACATTTTGTCGAGATTATTCTCACATTCATCAGTCATACCAAATATTGTCTTTTTATTTTCGATTATGTTAATTGTGATATTGTTATCAAAAATGGTTACAACCATGGAATTATCTGTTATGTTATCTTTGTCGCTATTGAACATAGCATTAATTCCAGAAGCAATGATATTAAAGTTTGTATTTTTTATTCTCAGTCTATCAAAAATATCTAAATAATCTTCGATTAAATTTTTATCTGCAATAAAAATTACAATTTTTGTACTATGTTCGGTTTCTTCGACTATGTTATAAGAATATGCTACTTCTTCAAAAGGGAAATGTAGAGTTTTACCAATTTGTTTATTGATATAACTTTCTATATTGGAATGTTCCAAAGTAGCCTTATCAATATCAATTTCTCTAATTAAAACATTTTCATCTTGAAGTACCAAATTGATGCTCTTGGGTTTAACTTTTATTTGTTTAAACGCCTTTTTAATGACACTTAGAAGTTTTATGGGTTCTTTGATGTAACCAAATTGAATAATATCGGCTTCCAAAGAGACATCGATAAAAGCGCTTTTTTTATCGTTCATTGTATTATGAGCAAAAATACCAATATTACTATCGGTTATAAATATGCTTGTTACTAAGTTTTTTGTTTTCATAGTCATCACATCCCAAACAGATTGAGGTACCAAGCAATTATAGTGTCACCATAAAAATATGTAATGATCACAGCAATACTAATAAATGGCACCAAAGGTATATATGTATTTTTTTGCTTTTTTATTACAGCATATATAAGAGCTAAAACACTTGCTAGAAACAACGAAAGCAACCCATTCCACCAAGTAATACAAAATCCAATAAAAATATATAACTTAACATCTCCTCCGCCCAAAGCTTCTTTCTTATAAACCGCTTTTCCTATTAAAGAGATTGCAAATAAAGAAAAAAACATAACACCAGCAGATAAGAGATAATCAAAGAAGTTGTTTTGAATAATTCTGATTACCAATAGAGGTACTAATCCAACAATCCATACCGTATCAATTACGGTAGAATACTTCATATCACTCGAAGTTTCAATTATTAGAACTGAAACCAATATTAATGCTACCACAAATTCTAGAGCAAACCCAAAATACAAATAAGATATCGCAAATAGCGCTCCGCCTAGTATTTCTATGAATAGATATTTTGGATTAATTTTGTTTTTGCAAAAATGACATTTTCCCAAGTTTAAGACAAAGCCTATGATAGGAATAACATCTATCAATCTCAGATTGTGATTGCAACTATCACATTGGCTTCTGCCATGAATATGGTTGTGCGCTGGAATTCGTTCTCCAACAAGTTGAAAAAACGATGACACCGTGATACCCAATAAAAAAAACAAAATTGTATAAAGAATCTCCATATAGTTATCGGTGTTTTATAGAATAAAACATACTCCTTTTAATTATTATATCAATTTAATTGTTTTCAAACAATAGAGTATCAGGTAGTTGGTGTAAATAAAAAGGGTTTCAATTAAGAAACCCATTTTAAAATTATGATGGAGCTGTTCCGTAAACTAGAAATCCATCAATCCAAATTGCTGGATAAGTTGAAGAAATCACGAGATTTCCACTCACCACAGTAAATACATCAGCAGTAGGAGCTATACTCGAATCTTCAACATTTAATGCATCGTCTTGCAATTCAGGATCTGCTGAAAGTCTGTTTGCTGTAATTAAATCGGTAATTGAGAATGCTGTTTCGGTGCTATTTTGAGCGATGTATAGTAGAGCAGCAGATTCTACGTTTGCCCATTCTGATGTAGCGGCATTTTCTCTTGCATTGTCAATTGTATTACCAATTGTAGGTATAGCAATTGCTGCAATAATACCTAGAATAACTAACACTGCAATCAATTCAATTAAAGTCAACCCTTTTTTGTTTCTAAGTGTCCTAATCATTTTCATTCCTCCTTGAAATATTATTTGTATAAATTATAGTACTTTTGTATTCTAATATCAACCATTCTTTTGAAAAAAACTATATTTGTGACCCTAAAGACATCATTGGAAGCATAATTGCTAATAATAAGAAGCCAATTACGGTATAAACAATTATTAATAACACTGGTTGTAAAGTACCTTTTAGTCTATTTATTTTGATTTCGGAAGTTTCATTATAGTAAATTGACAAATTCGTCATTAAAGATGGAATATCTCCCGTTGTTTCACCGGTGGATATCATCCTAGACATGATTGGATCTACATATTCACTTTCTTTGAACGCTTTAGAAAATGGGCTTCCATCTTTGATGTATGATACTGTTTTTGAGATTAAATCTTTATATACAACATTGCTTAATAGTTCTTTTATGGTCTCTAAAGCATAAATAGAATTTACACCATTACCTAACATCTGCGATAGTGAATTTGCAATTAAAATCTGATTGTTCATTTGGATTAGATTTCCAAATACGGGAGTTTTAATTAAAAGCACTGCAAATGCATAATGAACTTTTGGAACGTATTTATTAAGCATGAAAATCAATAATACAAAAGATGTTATAGATAATACAATAACAAGAGTGTATTTACTGGCAAAATCACCTATATCAAGCAAAAGTTGAGTGATAGGAGGTAATTCAGCATTCCCAAGGGATGCAAATAAGGTAGTGATATTTGGAAATACAAATAAAATCATCCCCACTGCAATTAATAACGTAAGTCCCAAATATATTAAAGGCATTCTTACTGCGCTTTTAATGCTATTTGTTAATTTAGTTTGGTCTTCAAAATACACAGCCATTTTTAAGACGGTTTCAGATAGCGTTCCTGAAATTTCACCAATTTCAATCATTTGAATTAACATTTTAGGAAATTCTCTAGGATGTTTGGATAGCGATTCTGAATAAGATAAACCGTTATTTATATCTTGGTTCACTTCAAACAATAATCTTCTCACATATTTATTATCTTGTTGCAAAGCTAATATTTCATGTGCAGCTAAAATATCGATTCCAGCTCTTAGCAGTGAACCTAGTTGTTTTAGGTAAAATATGAGTTGGCTTTTAGACATTGCGCTAGAAAGTACTATTTGATTTAGTTTTGTTAGAAAACTATTTACTTCTGTCAATTTTTGAACTTGATAATTTTTTGATTCCAGAAATTTAACACAAGTATATTTATTTAGTGTTTCTATTTGCCCCTTAGCCAATTTACCTTCTGAAGTAAGCACTTCATATTTAAATTTTCGGAGTTTCATAATTTCCTCCTATTCGTTTGCGACTTTTAAAACCTCTTCTAAAGTTGTAATACCTGATCTGACAGCTTCCAAACCATTCATTATAAGCGGTTTTAAGCCTTCTTTTGTTGCTGCTTCTTCAATCACAGATAAGTCTGCATTTTGAGATATCAATGTTTCAATATTTTTAGATATTGGTAATATTTCAAATAAACCTATTCTGCCAGTAAACCCTTTAAAATTACAAGAAGGACAGCCCTTAGGTCTTTTTACTTTACCATTCATCTTGAAATTATATTTATCAAAAATCGCTTGTTCTTGGACAGTTATTTTTTCGTCGACACTACATTCTGGGCATAATTTTCTAACTAACCTTTGAGAAATAACTCCGGAAAGAGAAGAAGCAATCAAGAATGGTTCAATGTCCATATCAAGTAGTCTTGTGATTGTTTTTACTGCACTGTTTGTATGTATTGTAGACAAAACTAAGTGACCAGTTAACGCTGCTCTAATGGAAATTTCAGCCGTTTCTTTGTCTCTGATTTCCCCTATCATTACAATATTTGGATCTTGTCTTAAAATAGACCTCAAAGCATTTGCAAATGTTAAGTTCACTTCTGAATGAACTTGAACTTGGTTCACGCCTTGCATTTTAATCTCTACAGGATCCTCAACGGTTACAATATTTACAGTTGGATCATTTAACTCATTTAAGAAAGCATATAATGTAGTCGTTTTTCCTGAACCCGTTGGACCACTAACGAGGATAATCCCATTTGGTTTTGCAATTAGCTGTCGAATAATCTTTTCTTCATTTTCTTTAAATCCCAAATACTCTATTTTGCTATTGGAGCCTGAAATATCTAAGATTCTCATAACTACTTTTTCTCCACGAACAGTTGGGAGGGTTGAAATTCTTAAATCTAATTTGTGTTTTTGAATGATGGTTTGAATTCGACCATCTTGAGGAACTCTTGTTTCCGTGATATCCATTTCAGCCATGATTTTGATTCTGTTGACCATTTGTTTATGAATATCGATTGGTAATTCTCTTACAGTATCTAAAACACCATCTATTCGATAACGAATAGCTGTTTTTTTATCCAATGGATCAATATGTATATCACTCGCTCTTTGAAAAATCGCAGAAGATAGAATTTGATTTACTAATTTGATCATTGGAGTTTCTTCAGAAAAATCTATAACTTCTGTTTCTATATCTTCTTTAACGCCTAAATCTTTTAATGTTCTTGTAAATCCGTAATATTTTTCTATTTGAGTTAAAATATCATTTTTAGGAGCTGACATCGGTTTTGGTTGATAACCGGTAATCATTCTAATTTCTTCTATAACATCAAAATTTAGAGGGTCTGATGTTGCATATCTTATCTTATGGCCATCAATTTCAAAAGGAATTACATTGTTTCTTCTACAAAAATCTTCTGATAATACTTTCAACGCGTTCTTATCAAAATCATAATTTGATAAAGAAATTCTTTTTACTCCCGTAGAACTTTCTAAAGCTTTTAAAATTTGCATTTCATTTACAAAATTCAGGCGAATGAATGTTTCACCTAATTTTTCATCTTCTTTTTTGTCTTTTAAAGCTTTTTCGAGTTGAGTTTGAGTGATTAATTTTTCTTTTATTAAGATATCGCCTATTCTTTTAAGAGCCATATTATTCACTTCCTTTCGGAACGGTATTCTCTTGATAAATTTCAGGAACAGCTGAATATTGTTCCCTGTATATTCGTTCTGTGATAGTTGTTAGATCCGGAAGGGTTGAAGTTCTTATAAACGTGATGATTTTACCATTTGACCCAGCTTGTGTTAGTAACTGATAAACATAATCTTCATCTGTTTCAGTTGTAATAACACCAGGGGTTAAAGAATCGATATCCTCATTATTTTGGTATATAGTGGAAAATGGAATGATTTGTTCTTCCTCTTTAATGGTATTGTAAGTGTACATATACGGATAGCCTATAAGGGTAAATGTCAAAGAACTATCTGTGGTTTTAGCTATTTCTATTTTCATAGCATATTCAAAATCGTTATAGAAAGAAAAATCATAATTATTTGTACGTAGAATTCTAACATTACTTCCTTCAGTTGACCAAACTGGAATAGTACTATATTGTTCAAATACAAAACCAAATAAATTACTATTTGCGGTTGTTTTTTGAATTCCTGAAGCTATAATACTTAATTGAGTATTGGTTAAGTTAGAACCTAAAAAATAGTCTAATACAGAGAATCTAGATTGAGGGTCGATATCAATTGAACTATCCAAAGCGGTTATTGCATCTACATCTATAGAGTTAACATTTTCTAGAGTAAAAGAAGATAAAACGGTGTTTTCGGTATTTTCAACGAAATAGTCTCTCAAGGTATAGTGTTTTAATATATTCATTTCTTGAACAGCATCTGATAATGCATCAACAAAATCATCAATATTCATACAATCGATTATTGCTGGAGAAAAAAATGCTTCTAAATCATCTTTTAAATTTGCCTTATCGGTATCTGTGATGTTAAAATATAACAAATTGATTTGATTTTCTTGAATCATACTGATTGTTTTTGTCACATCTAAATGAAAATAATCCAATTCTAATTGCATAGTATAATTTTGATAAGATATATAGAACTCAGAATCTTCTTTCCACTCGGTAACACTACTCGAAATGATATTCGCATATTGCGTTGGTTCATAATTCGAAATTGCAATTGTACCAACATATGTTTTATTGTTATCTCTTTGAATGCCTAGCAAACTAAAAATGATAGCCGCAAAGGCTAAAGATAAAACAAATAAGATACCAACAATTAGTTGATAGGTTTTCTTTTCGATAATATTATTCATATAGTTAAATATACCCCCTTCTTTTACAAAGAACATAAAATACATATTCGTTATTTTGTCTTTGTATGAAGTTCATTTGTTTATATTATATCAAATTAAACACTTCAAACAATAGACTTGTGTGAATAATCGCATAACTTTAAGCTTTTTCTGATGTATGATTGATTGGAAGTGTAGCATATATTATAATTATATTGTACAATATATCATAATTGAGGTGAAATCATGAAAATTCTCAATAAAAATGGGATAACTATATTAGAAGCTGTTGCATCCGTGATAATAGTTTCTTTTGTCATGATTTCAGCATTCACAATTTTAGTTAATATTAGAAACCAAACAAGAGCTACACAAGAAGAGATCCAAGCTATCGAAGCTGGAGAACGAATAAGAGATAATATTATTAACGATATTGCTTACAATGATATATTGGCTTGGGTCAATGGTGGAACCAAATCCATTACAAAAGATAATTGCGTTGCTATTAATCCACCGTTTGATTGTACTATCATCGTTATAGATATTTTAGGAACGGAATTCGATAAACCTTATACTGTTACTTTTTATAAACCTACTGTATCAGATATTGAGTATCAAGTAATCCATTTTAGTGTTGAAATAACCTATTATTTTACTAATGCAATCGAATTAACGGGTATTATCTATGAATAAAAAAGGGCTGTCTTTGATTGAGCTTCTAGGAGCTATGGTGATTTTTGGAATTGCTATATCATTATCCGCGATCCTTATCGGTTTCTTTATAAGAGCAAACAATAGTATTATGGTTAGCAATCAAGCGAACTTTGAAAGTGTGTTATTTATTCAAACAGTAAAGAATGGATTTGATTCATTGGAACCTGATACCTATGATACATGTAGAAACGATACATGTTTGATCTTAATTGATGAATATTCATATGAATTAAATGAAACAACTGGCGACTTAGAATTAGTTGTTTTAAATATACCTATAGAAATGGAATTAAAATTTGAAAACTTAAATTTTTATATAAATGATGTTGTATATACATTTAATGGGTTTACACTATCTGCAGATTCTGTTTTTAGTTTTTATGAAACCAATAATGTGTTATATATCAATTTCGATTTTTATCTTGTGTCTGCGGACGGAGATGTGTTTGACTATACAATGACATATTCCTATGCATTGACAAGTATTCCTGTATAGAAAAGGGGTGAAAAGAATGAAAAAAATGTTGAACAGCAAAGGCATGGCATTATCTGCGGTCCTTGCGATAGTCATCTTTGTCTTAACTTCTACCGTGATTTTAATAACGTTTTCTTATAAACAGTTTTTACTAATTGAATCTAATCACCAAAACAATCAAGAATATATCAATGCTAAACAAGAAATAGACGCAGCTTGCAAGATTATAATTCGTGATGAAGACTTTGGAACTACATATTTACTGAACCTATCTAATTACTTAGATGTAGATATCATAGAGTATAGTGATACTATACTTCAAATATCCAAAACAACCACCTACAATAAAATTGTTACAAGTTACTTAAGTCATTCATCCTCATCTGCGGAAGTAATAAGCACTGTAGATTCTCTATTTGATTTTAATGGCTTAGAATCAGAGTTTGATATAAATGAGGTGAACCCGTTCTTAACGCCTATATCCATACTATCTTCTTATTTATCTGATTTTATGGATAACAAATTTCCTAGTCTGAATTATGATGAAACATTTAATGATTTTGACGATCTTTTCGATTATATTAAAGACTTAACAAAAACTGGCACCACATATATAGAGGTTTCAGCAAAATCTATAGAGGATCAAGAAAATCCAGCCGTAACTGGAAATTGGTATGTTGACGGTGATTTGAGTATTGATGACCGAGATGATTTAACAATTGGCGATGGGTATGTTCTATTTGTCAAAGGGAAATTAACTATGGGTAAAGATAGCACAATTTACGGAACAGTTGTTACAAACGACGATATTACTATTAATTCAAAAAATGATATGGGGTCAATAAAAGGAACCATATATACGTCAGGAAAAGTAACCGCAGGAAAATACTTGACACTCGGAACTATTAGTAGGCCAACTTTTATATTTGCTGAAAAAGAAATTATATTTAATAAAACCGTATCAGGCTACGGATATTTCTTATCTGAAGCGTTTGACCTGCGCCTGTGCAAGCAACTACCATTGTATGTTTCTTATTGCTTCTTGCATCAATTTGCGATAGTGGATATAGTTCATGCTGCCTATTGAAAAAATCGAGATTGGGGATATTGAACAACCTGTCCAGTTGATTATCTGTACTGTCAAGCATTGCAGATGCAAAATGATCAGCTGCCATTAGTAAACCTTTCCATTCTGAATACCCCTGCTTTTTTACTACATTTTTAGCATAGTCAACCGCTTTGTAGTAATT
>CAZSVN010000008.1:5688-19897 GCA_964610285.1 uncultured Candidatus Izemoplasmatales bacterium | reverse complement strand
GATATTATGCCAAGAGAATGCAGTGTTACAGGTAAAAAATTTATGTCTGGTAATAGCCGTTCCCATTCATTACATGCGACTAAGAGAATTTGGAAAGCGAATTTACAAAAAGTAAAAGTTGTTGATGAAAATGGTCTTGTTAAGAAAGTTTATGTTTCTGCTAGAGCATTAAAGAGCGGAAAAGTTAATAGAGCGTAAGTATTATTTTTACCGAAATTAATAAAGAAAAGCAGAGAATTTCTGCTTTTTCTTTTTATTTTTTATTGCTTTTAATCGCTAGATTCAATCGTTACAATAGCATCTTTAATCAAATTAATAGGAATTGTGAACCCCATTCCTTCAATATCTACTGTAGCAAATTTAATCACGTTAATTCCGATTAATTTGCCATCTAAATTGTATAATGCTCCGCCACTATTACCGTGATTGATTGCAGCATCATGTTGGATAAAGTTAACATAATTATCGGTAGTTCCATCGCCATCCACATCAAGATAACGATCCAACCCAGAAACAATACCCATTGTTACTGAATTATAGAAATCATAACCTTCTGGATTCCCAACAGCAAATATAAATTCACCAACATCGATAGCATCTGAATCGCCAAATTGAGATACTTCAATATTCGATAATCCTACGCTACTAAATGTTAAAACAGCGATATCTATATCAGCATCAAAGCCAATCAAATTTGCATCAACCGTAGTTTCATCTGGCAAGTATATTTCAAAACTTTCACCATTTTCAATAACGTGTTGATTGGTCATAATATAATACAGATGATTTATCGCATCATATTTATATACAACACCTGACCCTAAGCTTGCGGTATCATCAGGCAAATATGTTGTAACACCAAATACACTTTTTTCTGCTAAATCTACAATAGAATAAATATTTTGTTGAAAATCATCGACATATAATTGGATTTGATCTTCAGACAATAAATTATTTAAATTTAATAATACTTCAGCATATATTTCGTCATAATAATCTTGATCTAATTCCAAAACAATTTCATCTAAGAGATCATTGTAAACATCATCATAGATATCGTCATATATTTGCTGTACTAAGTCTTCATAATCGGAATAATAGTAGACCACTCCATTTGTTGTAGTCATGGTTAATGTTGTTGGAATAGAGGTAGTTACTGTGCCTGCTTCTACTGTATTTGAAAATACAAAGAAACTTCCGCCTAAAAGTACTGCTGCACTAATTATTACTCCGAAAAACACAACTAGTTTCTTCATGTTAATCAGCCACCTTTGCTTTTAATAAAATATCATCAATGCTCATTAAGACGCCATTTCGATACAGTGAAATGGATATGGTATCCCCAACTTTATATTTTGAAAAATTATAAACAAAGTCATCCGCTGTTGTTAATTCAATGTCGGCTATTTGAACAATAATGTCTCCAGGTTGTACATAACCATCAAAACTAGCACCTGCAACTACTGCAAATATATAAAATCCATCGGTAACACCGCTAGGAAGCACTACGCCTTCTTCTACCGCCAAATAGTCTTCACGGCCTCTAATTTGCATAAAATTAATTCCTAACACTGGTTTTTGAAGGGAGAAGCCAAATTCTTCAATATCAGAACAAATTGCTGAAACAAGATTACTAGGTATAGCAAATCCCATTCCTTCAATATCGGTAGCAGCTAATTTTATAACATTAATTCCAATTACATCGCCATAGATATCAAATAAAGCACCGCCACTATTCCCGTTGTTAATTGCAGCATCATGTTGAATATAATTTACAAACATATCGTTGATATTATCTCCGTCAATATCAAAGTATCTATCGAGTCCTGAAACGATACCCATTGTCATTGTCCCATAAAAATCATAACCTTTAGGATGTCCAACACTTAAGATGATATCTCCTTTATTTACTTGAGAACTATCTCCAAAATCAGCAACTGCATAGTCATCATCCGATAAGAAATACAACACTGAAATATCTACTAAATCATCCACGCCAACTAAAATTGCTGGTAACGTTGACCCATCTTCAAATCGAATTTCAAAAGAAGTTCCTCCATCAACAACATGTTGATTTGATACTACGTAGTATTTATCCCCTACATGTTTGTAAATAACTCCTGAACCAATTGAAGTTGGATCACCGAGTTCATCGTAGTTTGTAACTCCAACAACTGCGTTCGCTGAGGTTTGTTCTACATTATAAATCATATCTATTATAGAAGCTGCGGATATGGTAAATGTCCCATCGTCAACTTGGCTCAATAATTCTGCGACGATTTGATCGTATATTTGATCAAAACGCTCTTCCGAAATGGAACTCATTACTTCTGCTTTTACCTCATCATGTAAATCTTCATAAATCATTTGATAGACATCCGAAATGACCATATCCTTATCAATGGTCGCAATTGTGGTAGCGCGAGTTGTTGTAACTCCTGGAATGGTAGTTGCTACCGACGCATCATTGGTTGTAGTTGCTGCAGTAGTAAACACATTGGTACAGCTTATAAAAAACATAGAAATGAATACTAATCCTATTAATATATATATTTTTTTCATTGATATCTCCTTTCTACAATATTATAGCATAAGAATTGTAAATATATTGTGAAGTATGCGTTAGGAATTTGTGTGAACTGAGTCGTCACTAGATATTACTAATAGCTTACCTTTTGAAAACTCTATTTCCCCGCTGCCTTCGTTTGAAACACAAAGTGAATCATTGGTGTTAAGATAATAATTATTTACCGTAAATTTAAACCCTTTTATCGATAAATTATAACAATCTTCAATGGCAAAAAAAGATATATATTTTTTATAATTATTTATTTTATGTTTTCCTTTAGAAAGCATAAAAATGTAATGGTGATTATCTTTCATTGTAAAATTGTATTTTTTAATAAGGTTAATGTTGGCTAGAAAATGATCCATCCTTCCACTAATTCCTCCGTACACTTCAATTTCATTATAATCCATATTATTATAAATATAATCTAATGTAAATGCTAAATCTGTAAGATTCTTATCTTTATCAAGCTTAATAATTTGATTGCATTTCTCCTTAATCAAGTCAAATTTCTTTTTATCAATAGAATCAAAATCGCCTACAGCTAGGTCAATTTTTTTGTTGAGTGTTGCTAAATATTCTAGTCCAGAATCAACTCCAACAATAAACTCATTGGACTCTTCGAAATAGAAATGGTCAAAATCATAGTTGTTAGGCCCACAAAATATTTTAATCTTCTCAAACATCTTCTAACTCCTTAATCAAGTCAACTCGGTTGTTTCTATTAAAGATGTAAGAGCCGACAACGATGACATCACAATGAACATCTTTCACTAGTTTCGCTGTCTCTAAATTGATACCTCCATCTACTTCTATTAAAAAATTATATTGTTCAATGTTTCTTAATCTATCTAGATATCGAATCTTGTCGAGCGATTTAGATATAAATTTCTGTCCTCCTTGACCTGGTTCAACGCTCATGATTAGTACCAAGTCAATATATGGTAATATCTCATCAAGCACGCGAACACTAGTTTCCGGTTTGATTGAAATTCCAACTTTTGCTCCTCTTGATTTGATTAGATTTATCAGTGATAAAGGATCTTTTGTTGCCTCATAATGAAAAGTCACTAAATCCGCTCCTGCTAATATGTATTTCGTGATGTATTTTCCAGGATTTTCAATCATTAAATGGCAATCAAAAAACTGATTTGAAAGTTTCTTGATTAGTTTTAACATATGGAAATCATATGTTGAATTTGGTACAAACTTGCCATCCATAACATCAAAATGTAGCCATTTCGCTTCGGAAATGGACTTGATTTCTGATTCTAATTTATTAAAATCACAGCTTAAAAATGAAGGTGAGCATATCATATTAATCCCTCCCATACTTTGGTTTGATTGCTTCTATTTCTTGGTATATTGTCACATAATTATCATATCGAATTTGCAATATCTCTCCAGCATGAACAAGTCGTTTCACTTCACAATTTGGTTCATGAACGTGATTGCATTCGTGATATTTACATTTACTACTATGTTCGAAAAAATCTGGATAATAATACTTTAATTGATCACATTCAAAATCCAAAAATTCTAATTTAGAAAATCCTGGCGTATCCGCAATATAACCTTTTCCAAACTCATAAATTTCCACATGTCTTGTAGTATGTTTCCCTCTTCCAAGAGCTTTTGATATTTCATTGGTTTCTAAGTTCAATTTCGGATCAATTGTATTTAGGAGTGTAGATTTACCTGCACCAGTTTGTCCTGCAAGTACATTGACTTTATTATCCGTTATGTTTAAAACTTTGTCTACACCTTCTCTTGTAATTTTACTGAAGTATATCACTTCAAAATAGCGTTCATAATATGCTAGTTTTTCTTTCAAATCGGATAACTCTGATTCATCCATTAAATCTATTTTTGTAACAATAATAATTGGTACAATATTGAATGCTTCAATCAACGCTAAAAACTTATCTAGTAACAAAAAACTAAAATTTGGTTTTTTAGCTGAGTTTATTAATAAAGCTTGATCTACATTGCTAATCATTGGTCGATATAGTTCGTTTTTTCTTTCATATACTTTCGTGATATTATCTGCAGTAAAATCAACGATATCTCCAACTTTTGGACTAATATTCCTATGTCGAAATATTCCCAATGGTTTTACTACATAGATGTCTTTATTATCATCTACTACTGTGTATAATCCACCAATTAACTTTGTTATTCTACCTTTTTTCAAATAATTCCTCCATATACAGAAACTCTGCAATATTATTATACCAAAAAAAGAAAAAAAAGAAGGCTTTCGCCTTCAAAATATTTAAATTGATTCTACGTGCTTACGGAAATATGCTTGAGGATGATCACACACAGGGCAAAGTTTTGGAGCATTCTTCCCAACATGAATATGACCACAATTTGTACAAATCCAAATGGTTTCATTATCATCTGTATGGAATACCAAATCTCCTTCTAATTTTGCTAGTAAATTTAAATATCTTTCCTCATGTCTTTTTTCTATTTCAGCAACTTTTGTGAATAGAAAAGCAATTTTTGTAAACCCTTCTTCTTTTGCAGTTTCAGCAAAACCTTTGTACATTTCTGTCCATTCATAATGTTCGCCTGCTGCACCATCTTTTAAGTTTACATCTGTAGTAGGAACACCACCATCATGCAATAATTTAAACCATATTTTAGCATGTTCCATTTCGTTTCCTGCAGTTTCTAAGAAGTAATCGGATATTTCCAAATAGCCTTCTTTTTTTGCAGCTGAAGCATAATAAGTATACTTGTTTCTTGCTTGTGATTCGCCTGCAAAAGCTTCCATCAAGTTTTGTTCTGTTTTACTTCCTTTAAGTTCCATATTATATATCCTCCTTATTTTTTTTATTAATCGCCAAAAGTGATTCCAATTGCTCTAGCTGAATTTACTAAATCTCCGTGTGGATTAACGATTCTAGCTCCACCAGTACTTGTTTGACCGATTTGCCCAGAACCTACAACTTCTTCGACTCTTACAGAATCCATTCTGTCGTTATTAATAACAACCATTCTACCAAATTCGTTATTCGCCACCATTTCCACTGCATAGGAACCATATTTTGTTCCTAATACACGGTCATATTGGTTAGTAACTCCACCTCTTTGAATATATCCTAAGTTTGTAACTCGGATATCTTGTCCAGTAACTGGTTTGATAATTTTTTCTAGATTTTTAGCAAGAATGTCTGCAACTCCACCCAATTTAATGGAATCAGGGCTATCTTTGTCAATAGCTTTAATTGTAACATTGCCATCAACCGGTTTCGCTCCTTCGGAAACACAAATGATGGTAAATTTTGATCCTCTATTATAACGATCAAAAATTGTTTTCGCTACGGATTTAATATCGTATGGAATTTCCGGTATTAAAATGACATCTGCAGATCCAGAAATACCGCCTTCTAAAGCTAACCAACCTGCGTTTCTTCCCATTACTTCCAAAATCATAACACGATCATGTGAAAAAGCAGTTGTATGTAACGCATCTAAACTTAACATGATATGATCAAGTGCTGTACGGTAACCGAACGTTATCTCTGTTGCAGGAACATCATTGTCAATTGTCTTTGGAATTCCCACTACATTCACACCTTTTCTAGCAAAATCTCTAGCAGATGTCAGTGTTCCATCTCCACCAATAATAATCAATGCATCAACATTATGTTTCTTCAAATTTTCAACCGCTACATCGGAAACATCTTTTTGAACAATCGCTCCTTTTTCGTCAGTAACGTTGTACTTAAATAGATTATCTTTATTGCTCATTTTTAATATGGTTCCACCTTGATGGAAAATACCAGATACCACTTTTAAATCTAATTTAATATAGTCATCCGCATAAAGGCCATGATATCCGCCTTTAAACCCGATTACTTCAAAGCCATATTTCAAAATAGCTGTTTTTACAATTGCACGAATAACAGCGTTAAGTCCAGAGCAATCTCCTCCTCCGGTTAATACTGCAATTCTTTTTACATTCTTCATCATGATTTTTCACCTTTTTCCCTTAAAAAATTAACATACTTATTCTACCATTTTTACGTGTTGCAGTCAATTGTTTCGTAATATTAAACGCTTTCTTTTTGATATCGCAATTGACCACATGCTGCATCGATATCAGAACCTTGTTCGCGTCTCATCGTCACGTTAATTCCTCTTTTGAGTAATTGCGTATAGAACCGTTGCGCCACTTGTTGGTCTGTTTTTTGATAATTAAACTCATTGACCGGGTTGTAAGGTATCAAATTAACATACGCATTCATCCCCCGTATTAAATCACTTAATTCATTTGCTTGAGCGATCGAATCATTTACACCTTTTAAGAGAATATACTCAAATGTAATTCTTCTTCCTGTCGCATCAAAATATACATTACATGCTTTAATGATATCCATAATTGGATAAGTTTTATTAATTTTCATTAACTTCGTTCTTAATTCATCATTTGCTGCGTGTAAACTAATTGCTAAATTGGTTCTAATTTCTTCTTTCGCATAAGCATAAATCTTAGGTACAATACCACAGGTTGATACGGTAATATGCCGTGACCCAATTTGTAAACCTTTATTGTAATTTACTACACGAATAAAATCCATTACGTTGTCATAATTATCAAAGGGTTCTCCCGTTCCCATGACAACGATATGGCTTACTTTAATACCTTGATGATTTTGTACGGATGTAATTTGACTAACCAATTCAAACACTTCAAGATTTCGTTTTTTTCTCAACAATCCGGAAGCACAAAATGTACAACCCATATTACAACCAACTTGGCTTGTTACGCAAACGCTTTTTCCATACTCATAGGTCATTAAAACCGTTTCAATCAAACTTCCATCTTGTAATTTGAATAGATACTTAACGGTTCCATCCTCTGATTCTTGGACACTTTCAATCCCTAAGTCTGCTATTTCAATATTGCTGTTAAGAAATTCTCGTAATTCTTTACTTATGTTTGTCATCTGTTCATAGTCAAAGACTTGTTGTTCATAAACCCACTTAAACAATTGATCTGCACTAAAGGCTTTAAATCCATTGTTTACTAGATATTCTTTTAATCTTGTTATTGTAAAATCATAAAAATTCAACATATTAATTCTTCCTTTTTCTTGAAGTAACGATTACTCCCAGACCAAAAAATACAATTGTTACTCCAAGAATTAACAATATATGGCCGATCACTGGAAATATAGTATTGTTATACACAAAATTAACGCCTGTAAATTCCATAAACCCTTGAGATATTAATGATAAATCTACTGCTTCACTCATCATAATCTGTCTTAATAATACCGCAGGATGAGCAAACGGGAAAAATCTGATTACCGTTTGTATCCCTGGAGGCAATCCTCCAATTGGAATATACACTCCCATTAAAAACCCAATAATTGATCCGAACACCGTGCTAACAGCTCCGAATGAGTTATTAGATTTAACAAATGTTATGATTAGAAATATAACGGATGAACTCATCAGTACCGATAAAATAATAACACCTATCACTTTGATAAGACCAAAGAAACTTATTATTTCACCACCTGAAATTAATATATATATTTCTGCAAACACTAACGAACACATGCTCATGATAAACCCAACGAGACAAGAACTAATTACATAAGATAACACCAAAGCTGAGCGCTTAATCGGTGACACCTTAAAGTCGTTGATCACTCCTGTTGAATTGTCATTCACAATGGTACCATATGCACCTAAAGTTGTTGTTATTGTAGCTACTGTGATTACACCAGCCATTATCCAACTATCCATTAAGAAACGGATGTTAACTCCATAATCATTTAATTCCGTTGGAACATTGCGCACCATGTTTTCTCCCAAAAAAAGAACAAATAGTAAAATAATAATAAATACACCTAGTAAGGAAAAAAACACGGAGATTTTATCTCTAAAGTATAACTTTAGATTGCGTTTAATTAAACTCGCTATCATTCTCGAATCTCCTTTCCAGTAACTTCAATAAACGCATCATCCAACGTTCCATTAAACACTTGAAAAGATTCGATATTGGTTTCCATATCTTTAAGAATAGGAATACTGTCTAAGGTTTTATCTAATTTTGCAATGTATAAATCATTTTTTTTAGTGAATTTAATTTTCTTGTTATTAAAATAAGTTTCCAAGTCATCTGCACTTAAAGGTTTTATTCTTAACGAATCGCGCGAATATAGATCCTTAAGTTCTGTTGGAGTACCTTTCGCAGCGATGATGCCTTCATCAATAATGACTACATAATTTGCTTCATCCGCTTCCTCCATATAATGAGTTGTTAGAAATACAGTCATGTTTTCTTGTTCTTGCAATTTCTTAATCGTATCCCAAACGTTTCTTCTTGTTTGCGGATCTAATCCCGTTGTTGGTTCATCAAGGAATAGAATCTTTGGCTTATTGACTAGGGCTCTTGCAATATCTGTTCTAC
Source organism: uncultured Candidatus Izemoplasmatales bacterium (assembly GCA_964610285.1). Taxonomy (GTDB): domain Bacteria; phylum Bacillota_I; class Bacilli_A; order Izemoplasmatales; family Hujiaoplasmataceae; genus 4572-104. The sequence continues at coordinate 10,892 of CAZSVN010000008.1, read as the reverse complement.
GTTTTTGGCCACCAGATAGTTTCCCATAAAAGCGATTTTTTAAATCCGTGATACCGGTGATTCGCATCGCTTCATCAATTCTAACATTAAGTTCTTCTTTTGATAACTGGTAGAAACTACCCCTAGTAGCTATATTTTCTCTAACTGTTAAGAGAGGATCTAAAACTCCATCTTGAAAAACAATTCCAATCGTTGATCGAATTGCGTTATCATCTTTACCCACAACAAATCCGTTTACAATAGCTTCTCCAGCGTCATTGTTAAGAAGTGTGGATAAAATATTAATTGTCGTGCTTTTGCCTGCTCCATTTGGACCAAGAAATGCAAATAAAGTTCCTTCTTCTACATAAAAGTCAATTCCTTTTACTGCTTTTACTGTTCCATAGTTTTTATGTAAGTTTTTAACTTCAATAATATTTCTCATATTCCCTCCCATTTGTTATTAAAATTATATCACAAAGTACTTATATATATAAGTAAATTAAAAGGCCAACTTCACCTTGGCCCTTTTGTATTATCTTAAATCTGCATCCAAAGTTTCTTTTAAATGTTTTAAGATACGGTTAATAACAACATCTACTTCTTTTGCTTCTAATGTTTTTTCAGAATTTTGTAACGTAAGTGTTAACGCCACGGATTTCTTGTTTTCTTCAATATTTTCTCCAAGGTATAGATCAAATAATTCAAGGTTCACTAACGTCTTCTTCCCAGCAGTTTTTACTTCTTCCATTAACCGACTAATCTCAATAGATTTGTCGATTACAATTGCTAAATCTCTAGTAACTGCAGGATATTTTGGAATCTCTTCAAATACAAAATTCAACTTATTATGTAAGGCAAGAATCTCGAAATTAAGTTCAAAAACAAATGTTTTATTCACACCTAGACTATACTCTTTTTGAGGATGTAGTTTTCCTAGAAAACCAAGATACACGTCATTGACATATATATCCGCATAAATTCCAGGGTGCATACTTGCAATAGAATTCTTGGAAGCTAATATTCGAACATCGTCAATTTTCAGTTTTTTCAATAATGATTCTATGATCCCTTTTAATAGATAGAAATCAATAATTTCTTTCTTCCCTTGCCATAAACTTGTTTGATAGGTACCATGCATCACTCCTGATAACAATTCTGTTTCTTTATCTTCCGTATACGATTTTCCAAGTTCAAACAGAAATACATCATTCATTTTCCTGGATTTATTGTAAATCAATACATCCAATAAGGATGGAATAATCGAATGCCTCAAAGTACCTTTTTCTTTATTCAAAGGATTCATTATTTGGACTTTGGATAACTTCTTGATATCAAATTCTTCCGCTTGCAAGTCGCTCACAAGTGAATACGTCTTTGTTTCGTTAAATCCATTGTTAACAAAGAAATCTCGAACCGACCTTCTTAATTTTTGTTTATGTGTTAAATAACCCGCAGTAGGAGTAACTGGTATTGTTGTTGGAATTTTGTCATAGCCAAAAATGCGAACAATTTCTTCTATCAAATCTTGATACCCTGACACATTTTCACGTCTTGTTGGAACACTTACAGTAAATACTTCGTTTCTTAATCGATATTTAAATTGCAATCTATCTAAAATATTTTCTACTTCAGAATCCGAAAAATCATATCCGGTTACATCATGTAGTTTTTGTAGTGACAACTCTACATCTCTCGCTTTTTTACGCGTTGTATCAAAGAAACTATATTGTCCTTTCACTTGACCGTTTGCTAATTCGATAAATAGTTCTGTTGCATAATCCAAAGCCTTTTGAATTTTGTTTGCATCAACACCTTTTTCAAATCTTGATGATGCTTCACTTTTCAAGTCCAGTCTCTTGGATGTCTTACGAACGCTAACGGGATCAAAACAAGCCGATTCCAATAAAATTCTAGTGGTACTATCGTCGATTTGTGTACTCGCTCCACCCATTACTCCTGCTAATGCAACTGCCTTATTACCATCTGTAATTACGATATCAGTAGAAATGAGTTTGCGTTCTTGATCATCTAATGTTTGAATGGTTTCACCTTTTTTTGCTCTTCGAATGAGGATTTGGCCCGATCCGAATTTATCAAAATCAAACGCATGCATGGGTTGACCATACTCAATCATGACATAGTTTGAAATATCTACAACATTATTAATTGGTCGAATCCCAGAGGATAACAATCTAGCTTTTAGCCAATATGGGCTTTCTTTGATTGTGATATTTTCTATGACTTGTCCGTAATAGGCCATGCACTTTGAAGTATCCGTAAACACTCGCAAATTGTTATCCGAATTTGTTGTCTCATATTTGTGTTTTTTTAGTTTAATCGATGTATCTAACATACATGCTACATCGTAAGCAACACCTTCTATAGATAATAAATCAGGACGATTTGCGGTTAAATCTAAATCCAAAACATAATCATCTAACGATAAATATTTTAAAGGATCTTCTCCAATGACAGCGTCATCACCTAGTACATAGATTCCTTCTTCTTTTATATCAAATTCTTTCACACCCAATTCAGCTAAAGAACAGATCATACCTTTGGATTCAATTCCTCTGATTTTTGCTTTTTTAATCTTAAAATCACCTGGTAAGGTTGCTCCAACTAAAGCAACGATTACATGTTGATCTTTATCTACATTTGGAGCTCCACAGATAATTTGAAGGACTTCCGTCCCAATATCTACTGTTGTTAAACTTAATTTATCAGCACTTGGATGTTTTTCACAAGTCAAAACTTTTCCAATTACCAAATGATCTGCTTCAACGAGTTTGTACAATGATTCTACTTCTTGGCTCATTAAATTAAATTTATCAACTAGCAACGGATAGTTCTCATTAACATCCACATATTCATGTAACCAATTCATTGATATTTTCATAAGTATCCCTCCTAAAATTGTTTGTTGAAGCGTAAATCGTTTGTATAAAACAAGCGAATATCATCAACACCATACTTTAGAATTGCGATTCGTTCAACACCCATCCCTAAAGCAAACCCTTGGAATTTTGTTGTATCATACCCAGCAGCTTCTAACACATTATTATTTACCATTCCAGCACCAAGAATTTCAATCCAGCCAGTTTGCCCACACATGCTACAGCCTTTTCCATTACATTTGTAACATGATACATCTACTTCTACACTAGGTTCAGTAAATGGAAAATATGAAGGTCTTAGGCGTATTTCACGCTCTTCACCAAATAGTTTTTTAGCAAGAAACAACAAGGTTCCTTTTAAATCAGAAAGGCTTGCTTTTTCATCAACAACCAATGCTTCAATTTGTGTAAATTGATGAGAATGTGTTTGATCATCATCATCTTTACGATACACTGTTCCTGGGCAAATAATCTTCATTGGTTCATGATTCGAATTTTCCAACAAACTTCTTATTTGCACTGGAGAAGTATGCGTTCTCAGTAACTTATCTTCGGATATATATAAAGAATCTTGCATATCTCTTGCAGGATGGTCTTTCGGTAGATTTAACATTTCAAAATTATATAAATCACTTTCTATTTCAGGGCCTTCTTTTACAGTATAGCCAAGGCCTAAAAAGATATCTTCAACTTCCTCTATTACTTGAGAAATTAGATGTTTTGAACCAATTCTTAAAGAACTACCTGGCAACGTAACATCGATTGCTTCTGACTTCAATTTTTGCTCTACAATTTTATCCTCAATCGCTTTTTTTGCATCGTCAAAAAAAGCTGCAATAGAAGTTTTTGCATCATTTATCATCTGTCCAAACTTTGGTTTTTCCTCATTAGGTACATCTTTCAATTCTTTCATATAATCATTGAATACACTTTTTCGTCCAAGGTATTCTGACTTTAGAACATTCAAGTCGTTCAAAGATGTAATTTCATTTAATTTGTTTTTCACTTCTGCAAGTATTTTTTGTAATTTTTTCTCCATTTGAGCCCTCCTAAAAATAATAAAAAAATCGCCCTGAAAAAGGACGATATTAATAACCGTGGTACCACCTTAGTTCTAGTAAACTAGCACTCAAAACCCTTAACGCGGGGAACGTGGATGATTAGTCCCACTCAGAAACTGAATTCATTAGCAACCTTATAAGATGCTTCCAGCAAAACCATCTCTCTCTTGATAAGATCAAACCTAATTACTACGTCTTCTTCAACGCTTTATCTATTCACATTATAACATATGAAATATATTTTACAAGATGAATTATCTTCTTCTAGAGATAATTGCTAGTAAACGCAACATTTCAATATAGATCCAAACAAGAGTTACTAATAATCCTAAAGATAAAATCCAACCATACCTAGAATCTGTCCCGGACTCCACACAAGATTCAATAGACTTGAAATCCATTAGTAAGAAGAACGCAGATAATACAGCTGATATCACAACTACAATATAATATAAATTAGCGCTAAACGGTAATATAAATGATAGAAGTGACATTATAATCACAGCAACTAAAGCCACAACCATAATCGATGTAAATCGTAAAGATAATTTGATTATTCTTGTAGAATACAATAACAGCATGATAACAAAAACAATAATGGTTGTTATCAAAGCAGTAGGAACAATTCCTTCAGACATAATATTAAACATGACTGATATAACGGATAAAACAATTCCCTCACATATCGCATACAGCGCAGCGAAATATGGAGATAACCTGACTGATCTTGTTCCAACAATCACGGATACAAATCCTAATATGAAAGCCCCAATAATAACTCCAATTGCTGTACTTGTTGAAATTGCAACAGTTTGAGCTACATAAATTGTTGTGAATGCACTAGCAAACACCAACGCGATTAAAAATATTGACTTATATGCTACATTGCTATATGTAACTGGTTTTTCACTAACATAAACATTATTTAGTACACCTCTTAAAACGGGATTTGTACTTCTCATTCTCATAGTATTTACCTCCTACAACGATACATATTATACTCTCTTATTTTGAAGATTTTATGATGATTTGATACTTTTTTTATAAATCGAATAACGATAATTGATTTTTTTCAATCATACCATCAAATGTTCCCAAATCTTCCAGCCTAGCAAATAATGTTGTGGATAGTTTCGTTCTATTTTTAACATCTTGTTTTGAAATAAATGGTTTTTCTTCTCTTGCACTAATAATGGTTTCCGCAACATTCATTCCCAGCGAATCCACTACAATGAATGGTAAGATTAGTGATTTTTGATCTTCC
>CAZSVN010000008.1:0-5645 GCA_964610285.1 uncultured Candidatus Izemoplasmatales bacterium | reverse complement strand
GAGATTAAAAAATTCTTCGTATCGGATTGATACAAATCAATTGGTTTAAACGTAAATCCTCTTTTAACCATTTCCAAAGCAACTTCTAATACTGTAACCAGGTTTTGGTCTCGATCGGATGCCTTTGAACCCAATTCTTTAATTTCTGCCATTCTTCTAGTAATACCTTCATAGTTATTATGAAATGCATCGCAATCATAAAGAGAAGCTCTTTTTGAAAAATATGCAGAATAGAAATAGATTGGTTTATATAGTTTAAACCATGCGATTCTCATTGCCATTAATACATAAGCGGTTGCATGAGCTTTTGGAAACATATATTGAATTTTCGAACAAGACCAAATATACCATTCCGGTACTTGGTTGTTTCGCATTAAGTCTGCATAACCAATCCATTTATTTGGATCTTTGATTGCTTTTCCTTTTCTTACAAATTCCATAATTTCAAATGCCATGGTAGGCTCCATACCGAAATTCATCAAATCGACCATAATATCGTCACGACAACCGATAATATCTTTGAAATCCACTTTTCCAAATTCTCTATTGTTTCCAACTACTAAAGTTTGACTATTTCCTATCCAAACATCAGTACCATGAGACAAGCCGGAAATCTTAACCAATTCTGCAAATGATTTAGGCTTGGATTCCGTTAACATTCCTCTTACAAAGTTCGTTCCAAACTCTGGAATACCAAACGAAGCAACTTCACTGTTGATATCTTCTTTTGTTAGATTTATAATTTCAGTTCCTGATAACAATTTATATACATCCGTATCATCTACTGGAATATCTTTTGGATTAGAGAATGAAAATTCTTCTTGATTTTGATGAACCAAATCCATCAAATATCGTATCATCGTCGGGTCATCATGTCCTAAAACGTCGAGTTTAAATAAATTTTTCTCGATGGAATGATAATCAAAATGGGTTGTTTTCCAACTTTTGTCCGTAGCATTACCAGGATATTGCACAGGAGTAAAATCATAGATATCTTTGGTATTAGGTACTACAACGATTCCCCCAGGATGTTGACCGCTGGTCTTCTTAGAGCCTTCAATACCTAATGCTAAACGCTCCATTTCAGCCTTTCGAATTTTAAATGGTTCTAATCCTTGACCAATACGTTTTTCGTTGATTTTTTCATAGAAATCACGCACCATTACAAAGGATGTTTTGGCTGCACAAGTTCCTATAGTGCCACCTCTAAATGCATAGTTTTTACCAAATAATTCTCGGATATATTCATGAACAATTCCTTGATAATCCCCTGAAAAGTTCAAGTCAATATCAGGAATCTTATCACCCTCAAATCCTAAGAAGGTTTCAAATGGTATATCATGTCCATCTTTAATCATATCCGAAGAACAAACAGGACACTTCGCATTTGGTAAATCCCATCCACAGTCTGTATCATCAAATATTTTTGAGTATTCTTTTTCAAAATCAGATTCTCCATATTTCAATTTTTCTTCATCCGTTTTTTTGAATGCTGAAAAATGACACTTTGGACAAACATAATGTGGTGACAAAGGATTTACTTCTGTAATGTCCATCAATGTTGCAACAAAAGAACTACCTACAGACCCTCGTGACCCAACCAAATAACCATCATCTAATGATTTCTTAACAAGAAGATGAGAGATATAGTATACCGTAGAAAATTGATGCTCAATGATATTTGTTAACTCCCGGTCTACTCTCTTCTTAACAATTGTAGGAAGTTGTTCCCCATAAATGGAACGAACTTTATCTTGAACCATTTTTTCTACTTTAGCTTTAATGGATGGCACTCCCTTTTCAGCAAGAAACTCATCTGTTGGCGCAAATAGTTTTTCCGGTATTACTTCGATTTCTTCTATGGAATCTGCGATTGCATTGGAGTTTTTCACAACAATATCAAACGCTACTTCATTCCCTAAAAAAGCAAATTCTTCTAGCATTTCATCCGTCGTCATAAAATATTGATTTGGTTTTGGATTCTTAAAGTATAAATTATGTAGTCCACCACCAACACTAGGTGTGTTAATCATAATTTCTCGATATTTTAAGTCTCTTGGATCCAAATGATGTACATCTCCTGTTGCGACTACTAATATATTAAGTTCTCTGGCTACTTCAACAATTCGTCTTATGACATCTTGAATCATATTTTTCCAGTTTGGATTTTCATTTTCAAGATATACAAAATGACTTGGTGGTTGCACTTCAATAAAATCATAATATTTTGCAGCTTCAACAAGCTCTTTTCTAGGTCTGTTTTTTGCAATCTCAAAGAAATAGGAATTCATACATCCTGAAGATACAAGTAATCCTTTACGGTGTTTATCTAGATATGATTTCATCACTTTTGCATCTCTATCATAGGTGTTTGTTAACCCCTCGGATAAAATAACATACATATTTTTTAAACCAATTTGTTGTTTAACAAGTAAATTTATATGAGTAGGATATGGGTAGGTATATACCAATTCCCGTTCAATCATTAAATTGATATCCTTGAAACGATTGATACCCGCTTTTCGAACTTTTTTTAGTAAGTGTAAAAATACTTCTGTTGTTGCTTCTGCATCGTCAATAGCACGATGATGCTGTAATAAAGGAATTTTAAATATTTTACATAATCGATCCAATGAAAATCGCTTTTTGTCTGGTAATAATACTTTCGCTAATATCAGCGTATCTACGGAAGGATTTACTGTATTTGTGATAGCGAAGTTTTTATAATTATATTCTAAAAATCCCATATCGAAATCAGCATTATGTGCAACCAATATAGTATCTTTCGTGAATTCATAGAAATCCTTTAGTACTTCTTTTAAGAATCGCTTTCCTTGAACCATTTGATTGGTTATTCCGGTTAGGTTTTCAGTAAACTGCAAAATCTCTCTTTTGGGATCTATTAATTCTGAGAATTTACTCAAGATTGCTCCGTTTTTAATTTTCACGCCAGCAATTTCAATCAATGTATCGTAAGTTATCGATAATCCTGTCGTTTCAATATCAAAAACGACAAATGTAGCTTCTGATAGCAATGAACTAGATTCGCCTTTTGTGATGTATATATCTTCATCATTTACATAAACCATCTCAACTCCGTAGAGAGGTTTGATTGATTTATCTTTTGTTTTATTGAACAATTCTGGAAATGTTTGCACAGATCCGTGGTCACTCACTGCTATTGCAGAATGGCCCCATTCTTTTGCTCTATTAATGTATTCTGTTATATCATTCACGCCGTCCAAAGAAGACATTTTGGTATGCAAGTGAAGTTCAACTCTTTTTTCAACTGCTACGTCCATTCTTTGATCTGTATTGATAGGTTTATTAGACCTTGCAATTCCGATTGGGTGCAATACGACTTCTTGACTAAATGTATCAAATTGAGCATAACATCTCGCTTTAATTCCAAAGCCTTTTTCGATATCCTTGTAGAAACTTACATCATCACTTTTTAAACCTTTTTTGACTACTAATATGGAGTCTTCTCCATCGGTAACTACCATCTTGACATAAGCAGTATTTTTATTTTCTGATACCTCATTAAAAACCACGACGCCCTGAATCGAAATATTTGCTTTCCCCGCGTGTTTTTCTTTGTATTCTTCCAATTCTATTTCAGATTGAGGAATCTCTTTAATACTTGTGAAATTATTGATTTCTCCACCATTGGTTAAATAGATGTATTCCACAGCTTCACTAAATTCAATTTTATTCGCTTCCACAAAATCTTTTATATTATTATTAATCGATTCATCAATGGTTTCTTGTTCTTCATCAATAATTATTTCTACATCAAATAAAAAGCCATTCCGATGTAATTCATTTTCAATTTCTTTTCGAAAAATTGTCGCCGTAATCGCACCACTTGGAATATATATTTTAATGGTATTTTCTTCAATATCCGTTGCATATTCTTTTAATGGTAGTATTCGTTTATTATCCATTAGTATCGTATCGATAACAAAATCATAGTAATCCAATACCATATCATGATCAATTTCTTCAAATTTGATAAAATATTCTACATATCTAACACTTGGAATGAATTCTTTAATTCGTCTAATATGATTGATAAAATTACGATAGTGAAGAATCGGAATTGTTTGCGTAAAAGCAAAGAAAAAAGTCCAAGTTTCTGATATTTCATCCACTTCGATTTTTTCTATTTTACAAAACTCTTTAATGATTTCATCCTCTAATTGTAATTGTTCTAATAACACATCAATATAATTCAAAACATCATCTCCAAACTAAGTTCTATTATAACATATTTTTTTATGGTTTTTTTCATAAAAAAACGAAAAAAATAAACAGCCCACGGCTGTTTAGAATTTTGCGGTTACTTTACCTGCTAAAATTTCTTCAAGTGCTTGTCCTACTGGTTTAACACATTTGTTATCCACAGAGGAATAGCCTTCTTTTTTAATGATTTTAGCTCTTTTAGCTGCAATATATGCTAGCTTGTATTTGGAATCAACTACTTCTAATAAATTATCGATTGATGGATAACGTAATCCATCCATATTCTTTTTGACTGGTTTTTGTTCTTTGTCTTCTTCCAATTCTCCACTGAATACATATTCACCAAATCTATTGCCCGCAACTGGGCGATAATTTAAAGTCATTTCTTCCTTTAATTCTTGTAATTTTAATAAATCTTTTTCTTTTATCATTCTAGGCCCCCCATAATCTTATAATATTTATGAATTGATCGTTCGGTTTTTGCATGTTCCGCTCTAATTATAGCATAGATTCTATCGGCAGCGTTAGTAACTTCGTCGTTAACAACAATATAATCATACTTATAAGCAAGAGAATACTCTCTCTCGGCTTTTTCAATTCGCTTGTTAATGATTGCATCGGTATCTGTACCTCTGTGGACTAAGCGATCAATTAGTGCTTGTCTTGATGGTGGCACGATAAATATAAATACCGCTTCTGGCATTCTTTCTTTAACTTGTAATGCTCCTTGAACTTCAATTTCAACAATAACTTCTTTGCCGTCTTCCATTTGCTCTTCAATGTAATCAATTGGGGTACCATAATAAGCATTTACAAATTCAGCATATTCTAAGAAGCCATTTTCTTTAATGCGTTTTTCAAATTCTTCATTTGTAACAAAGAAGTAATCCAAACCATCAACTTCACCTTCACGAGGTTTTCTTGTTGTCATTGAGACAGAATAACAAAAATTGTTATCTGGTATTTCAAATAAAGCCTTTCTGATCGTTCCTTTACCAACTCCACTAGGTCCACTAATAATCACTAGTAATCCTCTTTCATTTAGCTTCAAGAACACCCCTCCAATCATAACTTGCTTTATATTATTATTGTATATCATAACATAAATATATTAAATAGTAAAATACTTTTAAACTGTGTTATAATAATTTTGGTGATAATATGGGTGTTGACGGTAGATTTGTCAAATTTTTAGCTCAAGAATTGAATGAAATTTTATATAGTGGACGAATTCAAAAAATCTCGCAAATCAGCAAAACGGATTTTTTATTTTTTGTTAGGGTAAATAACAATAACCAAAAACTATATATTTCTTTGTCCACCTCACTAGCTCGTATCAATCTTACAAGTAAAGACTACCCAAGCGACTTTATACCTGGTGGTTTTTGTATGTTTTTACG
>CAZSVN010000007.1:0-20532 GCA_964610285.1 uncultured Candidatus Izemoplasmatales bacterium | reverse complement strand
GAGCCACGATTGTTTTTGATGTATCTCTTAATGCACTTTCTAGAAACTTGATTTCATCTTTTTCGCGAATCGCCCCAGTTGGACAAGCTTGAATACATTTACCACAATAGATACAGCCTGCATCTTCTAAATTATGAAATTGAGCTGGCCCTACATATGTTTTTGAACCTCTATTACTAAAGTTTAAAATTCCCAATCCCGATAATTTTTCACAAGCCGAAACACATCTTCCACATAATACACATTTACTTGAGTCAAGAATCATAGAATCACTTGAATTATTGATTTTGATTTCTTTTTGATCAAATAACTTAGCATTTGAAAAATCATTGTCCACATTAAATCGTCTTAATAAATCTAAGAATTCACAAGAGTTTTCTCTGGAACATTTCCAACATTCAAATTTATGATTACCTGCAAGTAACTCCAGGTTAAATGAAACCGCATCAAATACTTCTTTGGTATCTGTATATATTTCCATACCTTCCAATACTTTTGTAGAACATGAAGTTTTTAACCCGTTTTGTCCTTTGATTTTTACAATACAAACTCTACAGTTTGACTCTTCATGAATACCTTCTAAGAAACATAATCTTGGTATGCTAATTCCTATAGAATCTGCTGCTTTCATAATTGTAAAATCGGCAGGAACGGTTATTTTTCTACCATCTATTGTTAAGTTTACATAGTTTGTCATCTCGCTGCCTCCATATGTTCAGGTTTCGTAGATATCGCATTTACTGGACAAGCAGTTTTACAAGCCCCACAACGAATACAAGTATTTAAGTCGATAAAATGTTTTTCTTTCACTTTACCAACAATTGCACCTACCGGACAGTTTCTTGCACATTTTGTACAGCCGATGCAACTATCTAATACAACATAATTTGTTAAATTAGAACATACTCCTGCCGGACATACTTTATCAATGACATGTGCTTCATATTCTTTTCTAAAATGTTTTAAAGTAGATAACACAGGGTTTGGAGCAGTTTGTCCTAATCCGCATAATGAAGAATCTTTAATCATATATGCTAGACTCTCTAATATATCCAAATCCTCTAAAGTGCCTTCCCCTTCACATATTCTATTTAGAATATCCAACATTCTTTTTGTTCCTTCTCTACATGGAGTACATTTTCCACAAGATTCTTCTACCGTAAATTCTAAATAAAACCTTGCAACATCCACCATACAGTTATCTTCATCCATAACAATCATGCCACCAGAACCCATCATAGATCCAAGTGCAATTAAGTTATCAAAATCAATCGGTGTATCTAAAGATTCTGCAGTTATACAGCCACCAGAAGGACCACCAGTTTGTGCTGCTTTAAATTCTCTTTTATTAGGAATTCCGCCACCAATTTCATAAATTACTTCTCTCAAAGTAGTCCCCATAGGAACTTCCAATAATCCTGTATTCGCAATTTTTCCACCTAGTGCGAATACTTTGGTTCCGCTAGATTTTTCAGTTCCGATTGATTTAAACCAATCTGCACCTTTTAAAAATATTACTGGAACATTTGCAAATGTTTCCACATTATTTACATTAGTAGGTTTTCCAAAAAGCCCTTTCACAGCTGGAAAAGGAGGTTTTTTTCTTGGCATTCCTCGCTCGCCTTCAATAGAAGCGATTAAAGCCGTTTCTTCACCACAAACAAAAGCACCAGCACCAAGTCTTAACTCAATTTTGAAATTAAAATTAGAGTCAAAAATGTTATTGCCTAATAATCCAAGTTCTTCAGCTTGTTTGATTGCGATTCCTAAGCGTTCAACAGCTACTGGGTATTCGGCTCTAATATAGATATATCCAATATTAGCGCCAATAGCGTATCCGCAGATTGCCATTGCTTCTAAAACGGAATGAGGGTCACCTTCTAAAACGGCTCTATCCATGAATGCTCCTGGATCGCCTTCATCAGCATTACATATTACATATTTTTGATCAGAAACTGAGTTTTTAGCGAATTCCCATTTCAATCCAGTTGGGAAACCACCGCCTCCACGTCCTCGTAGCCCTGATTTTTTTACTTCGTTAATTGTTTCAACCGGCGTCATAGAAGTAACTACTTTTCCTAGCGCTTCATATCCACCTCTAGCTATATATTCATTTATTATTAGGGGGTTGATTACTCCACAGTTACGAAGAGCAATACGTTTTTGTCTAGCAAAAAATGTTAATTCAGATCGGTTTCTGAATTTCTTTCTATCAAACTCACCTTTAAATAATAATCGATCTACTGGTATACCTTTCGCAATATGTTGTTCTACGATTTCAGTTATATCATCTAATTTTACTCCGGAATAAAGTGTTTCTCCAGGGTAAATTAAAACATGAGGTCCTAATGCGCAAAGACCAAAACATCCTGTAAGTAATGTTTTAATATCATCGCCTAAATTAAGCCTCTTAATTTCTGAATTAAATTTATCGCGTAATGCGACTGAATTCGATAGTTTACATTCTGCTCCGCCACAAATTAATATGTGCATCCTGTCCAACATAATTAGTTACCTTTTTATCTTCGATAATAAATACTTATCGATTCTATTACCTTTCACAATGTGTTCTTCAACAATTTCTGATGCGATTCTATCTGTTACCAGACAATATATTGTTTTCGAGCCATTGGATTCTAATACTTCCACAATTGGTTCAAATGCGCATTCGCCCATACAACCAACTTGTGTTACTTTAACGTTATCTAACTTTAAGCTGTCAACTTCTGATACAAATGCTTCGTAAACTGGTTTTGCTCCAGCGGCGATTCCACATGTACCATAGCCAACTTGAATTCTTACGCCGTTTGTCACTCCGTGCATATACATTTCTTTATATGACTTTTCGCGTAACGCTTTTAGTTCAACTAGCGTCTTCATATATTCCTCCTATTAAATTTTAATTTGTTTTTAGTTTTTCTACTACTTTCTTAACTAGTTGTACCGATCCGTTTGCATATACTTCTTCATTTACAGTGAAGATAGGTGCTAACCCACATGCTCCGATACATCTTGTTGCTTCTATCGTGAATTTACCGTCTTTTGATGTTTCACCAACACCAACATTAAGTTCATGTGAAAAAGCATCTAAAATACCTTGAGACCCCTTAACATAACAAGCGGTTCCCAAACAAACACTAATCACATTTTTCCCTTTTGGTTCAATGGAAAAATGTCCATAGAATGTAACAACTCCATTGATCCTAGCAATACTGATATCAAGTTCATTCGAAATGACCTTTTGAATTGGTAATGGAATGCATCCAAATATTTTTTGAGCTGCGTGTAGTGTAGGCATTAATGGACCCGGCTCTTTCTTGTTTTTTTCCATTTCTGCATACAATAAATTAAGTTTGTCGTCAGTAATATCGACTCTTACTCCCACAATTATACCCCTTTCTTTAATATTCATATTTTAGCATATGTATTATAACATTATATATTATAAAATAATAGGTTTTTTTACCTTGTAAAGCGTTTTCTTTGATTAAATAAATTTGTTTTTAAAACCACATTTCAAAACAGCGATTAAAACCGCCAAAAAACCCACGTGAAAACGTGGATAATTTTGAACTTCAAAGTTGAATCAATTTTCTATAAGTGCCTATAGGTATACTTTATAGGTTCTTTAACGTTTCTTTAAAACAACCACCCAAACAACGTTTGAAACAATCAAAAATATTGCAAGAGAACCGCCTATTATAATATCGGAAAACTTACTAAAAAAACTCTCGTTTTGATCAACAACTACTTCTCCAACTTGGATATAATCTATTGGTCTATCGATGACATTTATTTCTAAGTTTTTATCGATTCTATCTCCTAAATCATTGGTTAATGTAAGGTTTAAATGATAGACTCCTGGCACTCTAGCATTATTGGTGTAAGAATCGTAACTAGCCGTCACATAATAATCCGTAAATTGATCTATCTCATGAGCATTTCGTAACAATAATAAAAAATCTGGTAACGCCATAACCGTATCTGTATATGTTTGAATTATAGATGAATTGAAATATACAACGGGTCCTATTTCATCAACTACTTCAATGGATACAATTTGAGATGTTTTGTTTCCACTAGAATCTGTTACAGAAAATTCCATTTCGTAGTTACCTATAACATTATGATTATCAGAATAACTATTGCTTTCCAGTATTAAATTTAGTCCTGATAGATCATAATTATCAGTACAACTCAAATTTTCTAAAATATCCGCTTCCGTAATTACAGAATCATACCCAATTACTATGGATATAATTCCAGAAATAATCGGTGCTTCGCTGTCTATTACTGATATCTCTTGGATATATGTTTGGATATTTCCACTGGAATCTGTTACAGAAAAAGTCATTTGATAATCCCCAACTAATGAAGAATTCATCGTATAAGTATCACTTACAATAACAATTTCTGAAGAAATATCTCCATCATAGTTATCACTAGCATTAAGCATTGCTAATATATCTTCTGCTGAATAGCTATTAGGGTATAGAGCTTGTATAACTCCTAATTCCGAAAATACCGGCTTAAGAACATCTACAACTTCAACGGTTATTGTTATTTGTGATATGTTATTACTAGTATCTGAAACTTCAAATATCAAAGTATAATCACCAAGTATTGAATCAAAGGCGGAATAGTTATCTTCTACCAAAGAAATACTGCTGGTTACATTACCATCTATAGCATCGTAAGCTATTAAAGAGGACTGAATTTCCACGACCGTTATCGGTGAATCAACATAGGAAATAATAGTATTTGCATTTTGGAAATATGGTGCAGAAGTATCAATCAATACCCCTTCAATATACGGTTCATAACCAGTAAACATAACCCCTTCTTCTAATTGGGTTTCTGACATTCCATAGGCTGTAAAATAGCCACTAGCATTATAAAAATAAATGCTCAGATAATTTGTTTGCGATGGAGTTTGAAATGTAAAATAGAACCACTCATCATCCCCGTCATCAAAATGAGTCATTCCTGTGTTATCAATGTCTATACTAGATAGAAATAAGCTGTTGTCATAAGCATCTATAGTAATATAGTCCCATCCTTCATCAAAATATCTTCTTGGTACGGTTATCGTGTAATCCGTATATGGTTTTACTAGGAAAGGATTTATTGATACATAATAGTCTCCTTGTTCATTGAAATTTTCTTCAGACAAGTAATTCTTACCTCCTGGTAAGTAATGTGGTGAATATGCGTTTATTTGAATAATACTCATGAAAATCGATGTAATTACTAAGGTTATTAAAATTAAAATATGTTTTTTCATCATTTATTCTCCTTTTCAATAAAAATAATACACACAAAATACAATTTTTCTTTTTTAAAAAATTTACAGAGTAAAATTATCGTCCATTTCGTTTTAAAGTGTTATACTAATAAAGAAGAGGTGATGATATGATTAATGCAAGACTAAACAACGGTAAAGGAATGCCAATTATAGGTTTAGGAACATTTAGAAGCAAACCTGAAGATGCTTATAATGCAGTTAAAGTTGCGATTTCATCAGGGTATACTCATATAGACACCGCTGCTATATATGACAATGAAGAAGCGGTTGGAAAAGCTATAAAGGATTCAAAAATAGCAAGAGATAAATTGTTTGTAACTACAAAATTATGGAATACCGATCAAGGATACGAACAAACCCTTCAAGCGTTTGATGTATCCTTAAAAAAACTAGGATTAGAATATGTAGATTTGTATTTGATTCATTGGTTTAAAGGGTATGATAAGGCCTTGTCAACATATAAAGCATTAGAAGAATTGTATCGCCAAGGAAAAGTGAAAGCAATTGGAGTCAGTAATTTTAATATTCACCACTTACAATATCTATTGAACAATGCAGAAATTAAACCAATGGTCAATCAAGTGGAGACTCATGTGTTTTTACAAAACCATTTTCTACATGAATTTTGCATAGAAAATGGAATTCAATTAGAAGCTTATGCTCCATTAATGAGTTCTAGAATCCAAGATCTTCTTAATAATGAAACGATGAAGGCAATTGCAAATAAACACAATAAAACCATTCCTCAAATTACTATTCGTTGGTTTATAGAACGAAATATTGTAGTAATACCAAAAAGTATTACTCCTGAAAGAATCATCCAAAATTTTGATATTTTTGATTTCCACTTAGACAAAAACGATATGACACAAATTAGAAAGCTCAACAAAGGAATGAAACTGTTCCCTGAATTTGATAATGTAGATTATTAATGTTATTTACAACAATACAACAAAAAACCACCTAATTTTAGGTGGTTTTTATGTTTAACCAATATATTATTTTGTAAGTTTACGTGTTATTCTTAGAGCAAACAAGACAATTATCCCAAAGAATCCTAAGACTCCGGGGATGATAATAATATCAATATTGTTTAAAATTGGATTTTCAAAGAATACATACATAATAAAAACAAATATGCCCAGCAAAATACAGAAAGCACCACCAATTAATGCCAAGATATCAATAATAAAATTAAAATGAGACTCAAACCAATCAATAAAACGATTTATCTTTTCTTTCATCTAATATCACCTTTCTTATTTAAAATTATGATACTCATATATTTAAAACCAAATAGGCTAGCAATCCAATACTTAAAAAACCTAATATTAAACTAGCAAAGTTCGCTACAAAAGCATATATAGTTGCTTGAATTTTTGATTTTTCCTTCAACATTTTTCTATATAAGATAATTTCTAACGTAAATACAACAATTTCACCTATAAACAAAACCCCTAGCACTCCAAAAAAACTCCCCCAAACATAACCAACAGCAACAACAACTGCCAAGATTGTTTGAGTCAATAAATTGACCAAAACGGCTTTTTTATAAGAATCTTTTGTTCTATATCCAAATATATACAACAAACCTATTTCTATCACCAGCGTTCCAAAAACGCATATAAGTGTTTGAATAAACATCGCTTTATAGGGAATTACTTCTGTAGTATCTCCATAACCATTATATACAACATCTATTGCTGTTTCGTCAATGGTGTCATTTGTTAAATCATAGATAAAGTAAGCGTTAAAGTTTTGCTTATGAATGATATCTGAAACAATTAAAGATCCGGTTTCAGTAACAAGAGCTATCTTAAATACAGAAGGCGCAACAAAATATCCAACAGAAAAAAGGTTAGGGTTCGTATCGTCTTGAGTTATGTAATGAGGTATATCTGTATATAGTGTGTAAGATGCAAATCCATCATCATCTCTATAACCATTTAATACACTTGGATATTCCTCGTTATAATAATCATATTCAATTTGATTGGTAATCTGTGTTTCTGTAAGCACCCTTACGGTATCTGCACTTTTTTCGACAAGCAAATCAAAATAATAAGACCCTTGCATCCCTAAAATTTCGATTTCCGATGTAGGTTTTGGCCCCATATCTGCTTTTATTTGAAATACACCACCGAATAATATGATTGCCATAAATACTATGACAAAGATTTTATTTCGTTTCATTATAGATTCCTCCCTATATTACTTATTTTCAATAACCAATGCAGGCAGTTCAGATGCAGTGACATCATTTATAGAGATAATACCATCTTCTATCGCGTCCGTTATGCTAATATATTCTTTGTTATACTTTATGTAATAGAAACTCGCTCCACCACATCCACCTGCTTCAAGATAGTATATCGCATCGTTATCTTCAAAGATAATCTCTCTGATATACATTTCACAAGTTCCATGGCTCTCATAATATACTTGGTATTCACCGAAGTAATAGTCTAGCCCATCATAACTATTACAAGAAATCAAAAACATCGTCATACTCAAGACAATTACTAATAGTATTTTTTTCATAAATCCCCCTTAATGAGTCTTTTTAAATATAAACATTTAACCATCATATTTTATTGTACGAATTTAACATGATTATATATTTATTCCAACAATATTGCAATAAAGAGTCTTAAATTTACTACTTTTTAAAAAAATATGCCATTATTTTTTATCTCTAACAAATACTACGTGATACGTAAACCCCATACCTGCACCTGTAGTCGGGTTTACAGAAAGTACTTCCCACCCTTTTTCCGCAGCTTGATTTAACACTTTACTTAGGTTCGCTGTAGCATTTGGTGAACCGATACTTTGAACATGATATTCTTTCATAGAATGCCTCCTTAATTTAATATAATTATATCACTTTTAAGTCTTAAATAGTCAAGAATAATCGAATCGTCTATTTCATCCTCTCCGTTGACTTTTCGTTGTGAAAGAAATATAATATCTCTAATAAGTAAGGCATATTATTGATACTTACTATATGAATATATGTTAATTTAAAATAAGTGGTTTATCTGTATATGGAAAGGAGTGCAATAAACTTACATTGAAATGAAACCATCAAGTCAATGTGCGTTTATGATAATATCTATTATGCGAAATAATTTAAATAAAAATGGACTTACATTAATAGAATTAATAGCAGTCCTGATTATATTAGGAATCATTGCGGGTATTAGTATATTTACCATTGGAAATATCATCTCTAATTCTCAAACCAAAGCATATGAAGAGACAGTATCAAACCTAAATCACGCTACGGAAATCTATGCATTTACAGAAAATATAACTACCGACGATATTTTTGATGGATTGGATACAAATAGTGAAAGATTATCTATACTATTCTCAAATGGATATTTAAATCTTCTACCACAGCCAGTTTCTCCATATTCTTTTGTATGGGATATTACTTCTCAAACGTGGACTCTAGAAGACGAATTCGTTACTATAACACCTCCTTCAACTGTTATCTATGATTTTGAGACTTCAAGGCTAGTAGAAGTTATAGAACAAGGTGCTTTAATTACTTCGGGCTCTTTTTCAGATTCAGGAACATCCATTGACACCCAATATGGACTTTTATTTATTGATAACGATAATGATGAATATACTATAAATATTAGTGCGGCCTTAACCACAGGCACTTATGGTGGTTATGGTGTGTTTTTTGAAACAAAACTGAATGATGCTTTAAAAGATACCGGCTACATTGTTCAACTTGATCGAGGGTTTGATGGCGGGCAAATCATTGTTCGGCATAGAACGAATGGTTCAGAAGAATCTCCTGAATTAAGATTTTCTGTTCTCTTTGATGATGGCGGGAATGGAGACTTTGTATTAACTGGGGGAACGAAAAATAATTCTAACCCCTGGTGGATTGAAACCCATAATATGCAACTTACAATAGAACTCAATGATGATCCAGTTTTTAATAAGAAAGTATCTGTGTACATTGATGATGTATTTCTATTTGAATATGCTTTCGAAAGTGATATATTGCCCGGAGAAGAAAGCCTTAATCAAACTGGTATTAGAGTTTGGACAAAAATGACTTATTTCTATTCCATCGAGATTTCATAATAATATAATATAAAAAAAGAATCCAATTGGATTCTTTTTGATTTATTGATAGAATAAATCTGAAATATAAACTTTTTTCGGATTTAAATCGTCAACTACTAAATTAATCGTTTCCATTTTAGATAATTTATTTTTTAGTATCGGACCTATTAATAATCCAACTCGTTTATTATAAGATTCTCCTTTATACTCATAAGTAAATGATATATAAAAATTACCATTATTTCTCAAAGTACTAGTAACTTGGCCAACAACACTATTGTCTTTCACTCTACATAATACCTTTTTTATTTCCATTGTTCTATATACCAATAATCCTACTAAAACGATAACAACAGGAATTATAATACCTAAAACTGAAAATTCACCAACAGCTAATATGGCTATTAATAGCATAGTAGCTACTACAGCAAGAATAAATATGAATTTTGTTAAATAATCAAACCTAATAATATTTTTTACACTTGTTTTCATTGAAACCTCCTTTTTTCTATGTAATTATATCATATATTATAGGTGCTTACAAATTGGCATTGGAATAAGTTATAAATGAATCACCAGAAGCTATCATTCTAATAAATTATCTATTTCTAAGATTGATAGAGGTATCCATCCCTTTTGATCAGTGCCCGCTACATTTCCATAAGCAAATCCATTAAGATGAAAATCAAAATCAAAAACCATACCAGGTGAAACATCTAATTCCGTTGAATTATAGTCTCTATTTAAGTAATATTGATTATTTCTTTTATCTAAATATTGTTTGGGGATATAACATATTTTATTCCGGTAGCTACATTCAACCCAATTATCCCAATCTGGATTATCTACATATGCTTTATTATACTTCACTATTTCATTCTTCGTTATTTCAACAAATAAATTGGTATCAGGATGATATTCTTTGATTATCTTAATTCGTTTCATCTTGTTCCTTTCGTTTTTTTACGTTCAATGTCCACTGTAAAAAATGAAGTTGGAGACCGCATTTTTAAAATATAGTTCACAATCTGCTTCTCTACAATTTTTAACTTAACAACCGAGCTACTATTTACAATTGTTGTCCCAGCTTTATCATTTTTGTAATATTCTGGTTATTAATCCAAGGATATAATTCTTTGGCAAATTTACTTACTGCACCATTACTATATACTTCTGCTTCTTTTAGTTGTCTAATATATTCAAATACTTTTTTCCTAACTTCAATCACTAAATTTTGCGTCTCAATCCTAACTTGTTCCGGTAAAACATACCACGTTCCTGTACTCTGATCAATATCTAACACTTGGTCTAGTAATTCATTTAATTCCTTGTTATCTCCTTTGCTATCCATCTTACTCTTTTTACTAAATAACCCCATAAGTATAACCTCCTAATAAATTTTTACTTTATTTAATTATATGGTTTCTAAATAACAAATTCAACACCTCACTCAAAATATAAAACAATCTTACCCATGAAAGGTAAGATTGTGTGTTTATATAATGACAAGGGTAACAGTATTCGAACCCGCATTAAAGTTGCTAGAAATCACAAAAAATTACTTAATTTTTTGTGATAAATTCAAAGACAGAAAACTAAAAAATACCGTTACAGACATTAGTAGAATTCCTAAAAAGGATCTTACAATT
The DNA here is from genome assembly GCA_964610285.1 of uncultured Candidatus Izemoplasmatales bacterium. Classification (GTDB taxonomy): domain Bacteria; phylum Bacillota_I; class Bacilli_A; order Izemoplasmatales; family Hujiaoplasmataceae; genus 4572-104. Next base: position 9,486 of record CAZSVN010000007.1, on the reverse strand, counting down.
GCTCTATAAAGTTCAAAGTGAATTATACTCCTAAATTCTTGATATGGATCATAATCCAGTTTTGAAACAAATATCAATTCAGAGTATAAGATAGAAAGAACCGCAACGATTCCAAAAAACAAAGCAATAATGTTTTTTGATAGCACAGCATATGTTATAGCAATAACACCAAACATAACATAAAATATCATTGGAAAGTTAATTAATAACGCAACCATACCATATGATGTTCCAAATAAGGTATTAGAAATAAGTGGCCCACAACTTATAAAGATATACAAAAACAATATAATGCTAAGTATCCCTATTAATTTTTTAAACCCAGTTCTTTTTTTATAATATATCCAAGACAACAATAACACAACAATAAATGGTGCAGAAAAATACGTTATCCACTCAAGCAGATAGGAAATCCTTGAATGATTAAAATCTGCTACACAAAAGATCATAATAGCCATGACAATTAAATATGGTATGAATGCTTTAACTATTTTCATAATATTCCCCTTCGGTATTTACATCCTATTGAGTTTATTTCGTTGCTATACTCGAAATTTCAGATATTGGAATAACAACTATTTTTCCGCCTGTATCAAGTTCGATAAAATCATCTTCAACCTTAATCAACTCGCCTTTATGAGAGGCATATGGCAAATGAAAATTATTCACTACCACTTGTACCTTTGAATTTACTAACAATACTAGTTTCTCATTCAATGTCATGTCCTAATCTCCTTATTCTTATCCGCATTAAATAGCGTCTTAACACACTTTCAACTATTACTTATAGAGACAAAATCGTTCTTTTTTATTATCAAGTCAATGATATTATTTTTACTATCTAACATTTTAAAACCTGCATCTATATGCAATTTATATGCTCTATTTCTACTACTCTCAAAGTTATTATGTACCGCTTTTGCACGATACTCTTCAAATGCAATTTTGAGTAATTGACACAATGCTTGTTTAGAATAGCCTAACCCTCTATATTTACTCTCTATAACGATTCCCATATCATACCAATCATGTACAGCGTTATAATGTAGATTTACATCTCCAACAAATTCTCCATCCGTTTCTCTTACAATATATGCATAGTAAGAAATCGGTTTGTTATTCACCCAAAAAGCAAACCATTTTAACCATTGATTTTTTGGAAATTCAATGCATCCAGTATCTTTATGATATCCTAAAAAATTTAATTCATACCCTTTATTATAATCCATTGTTTCCGGTTGCATTAAAATTGATTGCCGATAACTAAGTTCACCTAAAGAAGGTACGTATAATGAAATATTTGTCTTCACAATGAACACCTCTTAATTGTATAATCGTTCATTTAATCATTTATTATTATATAATGATTTTACCATAAAAACAATAAAAAAAGCCAATAAAAAGGGCTTTTTTCTATTATAGTATTGTATTTAAAATAATTAATTAAATTCTCTAAAAAATTCTATTCTTCAATGTAAATATCTCTTGTTCAATACCATTCGATGTAACTCTAATTTCACGAGTCAACTCTTTATTCGAATGAACAAGGCGAGGTTCAACTGGTGATCGAATTGGTTGAAGATATCACCGAGAGGAGGTCTTTACGTTACTCTTTATTCGAATTGTTTTGATTTTTGTTTTTTGTTTCTCTTATCATAATCTTTTCTCCTTTCTTGCTTAAACTTAATTTTTCAATCTATAGTTTAAATCCTTAATTCTTTTAAATTGGATAAAAATAACAGTTCTTTTATGCATGATAATTATATCGCTGTTCCACTATAAATACAAATGATTAGACTCGCATATACAAGGATCATTCTTGCTTCGAAAACCAAGTAAGACGAAAATAAAAAAAAGTTTCAATATAAGGTTACTTATACTGAAACTCTATCTTTGAATTGGAATAACGTAAATAGCGTCTTCTTCGATGCCTTAACTCACTTCCTATAAAGAAAAATAAAGAAAATGCTTCCCAAAACATAACCCAACCACCAATAAAGAATCCATCTACTAAAATAGAAAGTGGGAATTTTAATTCGAAGGCTGTTTGAAAAAGATATGATATCGAAAGAAAAACAATTCCAAACGTTAAATAGGCAACTATTTTGCGCTGGTTTTTTGCCAATTCTTTATTTATGAAATGTCGTATCATTGTAAAATTATGATAGATTCCGTCTTTCGCAATCTCTTCCTTTTTCTCGTCTTTTAATGCTTCTGGTAATTGGAAAACTAACTTAACTTTCACATTCATAGGCAAGTCATTTCCGACTTGTTCAATAAAATCCAATAAATCTGTTTCCAAGTCTCTTCTTCTAGTAGGGGCTGCGTCCCAACCATTGAACAGTTCATCATAACTGTCCAAAGCTATTTGCACCAAATAACAATTTTCTTCTTCAATAAAAGAATATATTTGGCTAAGTTTTAAAACCTTATCAACTTTTTTCAATGATAAAACCTTCTTTCAAATACAACTGTGTTCGTTTTATTCCTCAAGTAATACTTCCCTAGCAATTCTATTATAACATTAAACAAAATGATTTGGAACATCCCGTTAAATCACATTTTAATCTTTACATCATCTTAATGATATTTTTGATATATGCTTTTCTAAATTCTGGATTCATAAACATTTCAATTTTCATTGGTTTTTTAAGTTTAGTTTGAGAAATTTGTAAAAACAGAGGAATGGAAAATGAAGAAAACAATAATATATATTTTGCTTGCAACTCCACTTCATTGGTTATTTTGGTGTTTTCTGATATGGATTGATAAACAATTCTTGTAAATTCATTGTCCGAGAAAAAATGACTAATTAAAGCAGATGATGACTCTTGTTGCAATTCTTCTGACAAAAACAAGTAATTTAATAAACCAATATTTTCAACAGAAAAATTATAGAGATAATTGATCACAATCTCTAATTTTTCTTCAATTGGTTGATCATGAATATTGATAATTTCATTTGTAACATAGATCTTTAATTCATCAATAATTTCCTCTAGAACAACCCGTATTAATTTTTCTTTACTTCCAAAATGATAATTCACAGAAGCAATGTTCACATAAGACGCTTCTGCAATATCCTTAATTGTTATGGAAGCCTTATGCTTCAACAATATTTTTGTGTTTTCAATTAACTTTCGCTTGATTTCTTCGCTTGCCACACTAAACACTCCTTTGTTTTAAATTCCATTTTAAACACTATTTCATATCTTATTTATACCATATTAAATGTATAATTTAAATAGGTATTTAAAATTTATATTTAAATAAGCGAGGTTTTAGAATGAAAAACAAAATAACATTACCAATAATCATACTTATTTTGATCGTTTCCTATATATTTATTCCTAAAACAACTGTCAATTATGATATGACTCAATATTTACCAAGTGATTCCATGACTAAAGAAGGTATGGATATTTTAATGGAAGAATTTGGCGAAGAATCCGTTATACAGATTATGATAATGGATATTGAACCAAATGATTTATTGAACCTTAAAAATTCATTGCTTCAAGTAGATCATGTATCTCGCATTATATGGATCGATAATTATGTTGATTTAAGTACTGTCCCGATAGAATATATAGACACTCAAGTGTTAAGTGCGTTTTATCAAGATGGTAATGCATTGCTTACCATTGTTTTCGATATGAGTTCTTATGAAATAACCTTAGATAATTCTATTGAGTCCATAACTACAATATTAGAAGACTATACGATCCACATGAGGGGTGAACCCCTTTTAAATAGCTCGACAAGGCAAGTAGCAAACAATGAAACATTAAAAATAATGTTATTATTAATTCCTTTGATTCTCATTTTATTGTTCTTATCTTCTCACTCTTGGATTGAACCTTTACTGATCGTCATTACATTGGGGTTTGCCGCTGTGTTTAATTTAATTACAAATGGATTGCTGCCAAATGTCTCTTTCATTACAATGACTATGAGTTTAGCCCTTCAGCTGGCATTATCTATTGATTATGCGCTGTTTATGATTCATCGTTACTATGAGGAACGAAATGATAAGAATGCCATAGAAGCGTCAAAATCAGCATTGAAACTCTCCATTAAACCAATTACCATATCTGCGCTAACCACAATAGCGGGTTTCGCAGCTCTTATGTTGATGCGCTTCACAATTGGTATGGATATTGCTCTTGTATTATCCAAAGGTATTTTGTTTAGTTATTTATCTACAATTCTTATTCTTCCTATATTGCTTGTTTGGCTAGATCCTCTAATCTCAAAATCGAAACATCGCGTCTTCTTTCCTAACATGAAACATTTGGTTAAATTCCAAATTAAAGCAAAATATTATTTATTGCCTCTTTTATTAGCAATTCTCGTGTCAGGATTTTTGATACAAAGAAATACAGAATATCTTTTTGGTCAAAGTGCAAATGCCAATGATGATAGCACATTGAATTTGGATCGACTATTTATAAATGATACGTTTGGGCCTTATAATCAAATGGTTATTCTAGTTCCAAACGAAACTGTAATTCAAGAAGTAACTTTAGTCACCGCTCTAGTTTCCAATGAAAATATATTAAATGTAAATGCGTTAGTGACTCAAGTTGATCCTAATATTCCTCGGGAATTATTGCCTATTGATGTAACATCTTACTATATTGGAAAAGACTATAGCAGGATTATCATTAATACTTTTATATACGAAGAAAGCGAAGAATTGTATGCGTTTAGCGACACCTTAAGAGCAATTGTTTCTAATCAATATGATGAATACTATATCGTTGGACAAGCCTCCTCACTTAGTGATATCAAAGAGTCTATAGAATCACAAGGAATATGGATTCTATTATTAACAATACTCGCGGTAGGATTGGTTGTTGGTTTGATATTTAAATCATTTAAAATACCAATTATATTAGTTGGAATCATTGTGAGTGCAATATGGTTCAATATGTCATTCCTTGTCATTAGAGATATTCAAATTATATATATTGGATATTTAATTGTTATGAGTATTCAGCTTGGTGCCACGATTGATTACGCCGTATTATTGACCAATCGATATATGGAAGAACGGAAAACAAAAAAGAAAGAAAATGCAATGACTACTGCTTTTACATCATCATCGATTTCAATCATCATATCCGGTACTATATTAACAATCGTTGGATATGTTGAAGGCTTGTTTTCCAACGTAGATTCCGTTAGTCGAATCGGTCAGCTATTGGGAAGTGGTGCACTAATATCCTTGATTATGATCTTATTATTTTTGCCAGCGATGTTACTGATTTTCGATCGTTATATCATTAAAAAAGAAGAGAAACATATCGAATAACAAAGGTGCTCATTTCCATGAGCACCTCTTTTTATATAGACATTATGAATATTAATTTTGATTACAATAAATTTCTCATATAATTCACTATATTATCTTTATGTTTCCCATATACAATAATGTGATGATTTCCATATGGCGAAGTTAAGAAATATCGCACATCTTCTACTTGAATACGAATTTGTGTTCTACAAAGATTGTCTTCTTCCAGATTTTCAATAATAGTTCCTTCCGAAACATAGTAATCTTTTAAATTATTACTTAACTTAAATATTGTAATATCTGTTTTTTTCATTTTACCTCTAAATGCAACTCCGATACCGGATTCAAAATGAGTCATTACTTCATAACTATCAGCCATATCAAGTGGTAATGTACAATGGGCCAATGTGATAACAGAATGTTCTGAATCTATACTAGATGGATTGGCTTGAAATCCTGGTTGACCAGTTATATTTTTTAATAAGTACATGGACAACATTGCGGGAATATCTCCCTCACATGTCCCTACACTTTTATTGCGATTGAGAAGGGATAATCCCAAGCATCCTGTTGTATGAATTTTACCAAGCAAATCAAAGCAGCGTAGCGTCAATCCTTCTAACTTATACTTTTTGATTAATACTTCTAACGCTTTACTAACCTTTTTAGATTCCATAACTTCTTTTAAATCAAAATTTAGATTCAATTCATTTTCATAATCAGATACATCCACTTTATTATATATATCCACTAACTCATCAATACTGATATCAATTAAATTGATGTTTAGTATATTCGAACAATTTTTATAATCCACATTAGAAGCAATCAACCAATCACTTGGTTTTCCAACAACTCCTAGATTGATCGGTTTGATTGTTTCTTTCTTCTTCAACTCATCTATCCTATTAACAATATAGGAAGCAGACCCGTGCAAAATTTCTGCTTTTTTATTGCTTGCTTTTAGATAGGATAGAATTTCCATGCTTGCGGCCAAAGAATTATTGGATCCATACGTTAGAAGATAATAGGGTTCCTTCAAATCTTTTTCCATTTCTAAGAAATAACCTTCCGACCCTCCACTCTGAACCAAAATCAAAGACAGGTCAGAATCATAAAAATCAGATGGTGTAGATATATGAAACGTATAATTTCCTAATTGCTCTATGTCATCGAGTAATTTTTTTGTTTCATAATTTATTTTCACATCGTTATGAAGCTTGGATACAATTGGCAATACTGAAATGTTCATATGTATACCTCTTTCTATGTATGAAAATATTATACCATAGTGCCATAAAAAAGAAATCTTTTCATAGTTATGTAAAGAATTCTTTTTTTATAGTGTAATTATGATTTATGTATTATGCTTTTTTAGGTTTTTTATTATATAGGAATAGCCCAACCGCTGTAAATATAACAACGATCAAAGCAAAATACAAAAACATTTTTGGATCAGATGTAAATGCTCCATAAACAAGATATAACGCGCCCAATGATGCTATAACAGGCATTACATATCGATTAATAACATTCAAGTCAGTCAATTTACGAATGATAAACACATATACAATGATATAACTAGCATATAAGAATACAATTGGTAACACAGAGGTGTCCATAAAACCACCCCACCAGCCTTGGAAGTTTCCAAACCATAATAGACCCCAGAATAAAGTAAAGACAACACTCAAAATACCAGAATTTACAGTGGAATCAGTTTTAGATAATTTGTTAAACACTTCTGGTCTAGGTCCTTTATTACGAACACTAATTGCATACATTCCTCTAAAGCCACCCATTACTAATCCATTTAAAGTTCCTAACACAGAAATAAGTACCAAAACTACAACAGCACTTCCAAAGAAATCTCCAAACAATCGTTTTGCAGCTACTACCGTAGTATCTAAACTTCCACCAAGTGTGACAGCTTCATCATTTGTCAAAACTCCCGATAAACCTAGGAAGAATAATATATACGCTGCCACAACAATTAGAGTCCCAAATATAAGTGCTTTTGGCAATGTCTTTTTGGCGTCTTTTAATTCTGCATTAATACTAGTTGCGATAATCCATCCTTCATAAGCAAAGACCGTTACTGCAACCGCCTGCGCTAATGATCCACCGCTAACATTCGTAGCGTTTTGAACAAAATTATCGACCGTTGTTCCATTCACCAATCCAACAACAAGTCCCACAACCGCAATTAATAGTAATGGAATTAATTTTACAACTGTAGCACTTACTTGCCATTTACCTGCAAGAACCGGAGAAACAATACTCACCGCATATGTTCCAAATAAATATATGAGCGCTAGTAACCATGTTACATAAGCTGCTTGCGCTCCAATAAGTGTAGCCGTAATCGAACCACCAAGCCATGCTAAAATTCCGATTAACGTTGGATAATAAACAAAATTCATAAACCAAGCGATTAAGTATCCAGCTTTTTCGCCAAGTGCTGTTTCTATATAATCTACAATTCCTGAATTTTTTTCTACTCTAACGGCAATCAGGCTAAAAGTATAGGCACTTACTACCATAATTGCTCCACCAATCAACCACGCTGTAATTGACGTGAACAAATTTCCACCTGCTCGAGACAACACATCTCCAGCGCTTTTAAAGACCCCTGACCCAATGACAATACCTACCACCATGGCCACTGCTGTATAAAATCCGTACTTCTTTTCAACTGTTTTCATATGAATTCTCCTTAAATGTATTTCAAAGATATTAACATATTGTCTTAAAAAAGTTTATACCTTATAGAAAAAAAACAAATGAAAACGGCTACATTGATAAAAAACAATAAAAAAGATAGTTACTCTTTGAAAGAGCAACTACCTATTGTTAGTAAATCAATATCCTAAAGTCTTTTTTTAAATAGTCCTTGACTTAGGGTACATATTAAAATAACTTATAATAGTCTTTTTTGCGATTTTTAAGCGTAAAAATCTTAGTAGGTTTTTAAAAGCATCGAACTTTAATTCAATATATACATATTACTACAACACCCCTCTTTTTATGATTCCACTATATTCTTTACTTATTACCTTAATATGTTTAAATTATTAGGTTTTTATTAAATCGATATCGTTAACTAAAATATTGAAGCTCTATATAAAAATCAAACAAGAGAACTTTAGACATCTAAAATCCTCTTGTTTTTGATTTATCACTTGTGTGATTGTTGGGAATATATAATTATAAAAATTTTCTTGTTTGATAAATGTTTTGTTGCAAGTATTCCTTAAACGCCTGTTTCGCAAGGTTTCTGCCTTTTAAACGCTGTTCATTCGTACAAAATGGCGTACATTTATCATCACTGCGTTTCAATCGATAATTATGCATGAGAACCTCCTTATTTGTGACATGATTCATTCTAATTACTCGAGATAACTGAATTACTATCTAGTCACATTATAATCTTCTTTTCAAAGCGATGCTTGATTTTTTGTGCTTTTATATATCAATTAAAAACGATGATATCTAATCATCGTTATTTTATCGAAACAATGTAAAAGAAATCTACAGTGTTATTGGATTGTTCTATAACATACTCCATTTCACAAATCAAATCACTGATGAAGCCGTTTTTTTGCCATTCCTTATAGATAATTAATTTGATATCAGGTATCAAATTATTTTTTATACCATTGCTTATGAAACGAACAGCTTTTGGTGCACTAATATGGATGGTTTCTAAATCATCCGATGGCGGATAATTCTTTTGGTTGTAACCAACAAAAAAATTATAACTCAAAAAATCCTTAGATATATCGTAAAGAACTCGATATACCATTTCCATACTAGGGTACGTTGATTTAAAATTATCGAGGAAGTCTTTCTGTCGTTTTTGTGCATCTTCATACTCGTCTATTTTTTCCTGTATAAAAACACCCATGCCAGTAAATGTATATTCGATATCATGAACAATTTCATAACGTAGACTTAATATATTCTGCTTAGGAATTTCATATTGTAGGATTGGAAAGTGCGTATATATTGTTACATTGTTTTTCCTTGCATTACTCGGATTGATCCCATGTATCTTTTTAAATGCTCGAGAAAACGCCTCATTGGAACTGTATCCGTATTTTATACCGATATCAAGAATACGATGGTTCGTGTTAGAAACTTCGTATGAAGCTAACGTAATACGTCGGTTTCGTATATATTCTTTT
>CAZSVN010000006.1:16796-21804 GCA_964610285.1 uncultured Candidatus Izemoplasmatales bacterium | reverse complement strand
GGAACTGATTCGGGGAAAGGCTTTCGCTATCAGCAAAAAAAAATACGCCTGTCAAGTAAATTCTATTGACAGGTGTAACTTTTTTATGTTATAAATCAATACTCGGCATTTCTACAAGAGATTCATCCACTTTTCGGATTAATTTATTATATTTTAAATCCCTCTTTATGTCCAAAAACTCTGCGGAATCGCAGTATCCAGTTAGATATTTTCCCGCTGTATTTACATAAGTAATATTTATATTGAATTTTTTAATTGCTTTTACCGCTTTTATATTAGAAAAATATATAACGATTCCTTTTCTATCTAACACATTATCACCAACTTGTTATTATAAATTATATCATACTTATATTACTTTTTGAAAGTTAAATATCTTTAATTTATGAATAGAATTTGATATAATATGGTTGGTGATAAAATATGTTATTAATGAACGATATAATTCAAGAAGGTCATCCTACCTTAAGAAAGAGAGCTGCTGAAGTTACTCTTCCTTTAAGCGATGATGATTTTAACACATTAAAAGAGATTATGGAATTGGTTGTAAACTCTCAAAACGATGAATTAGCTGAACAATATAAATTAAGACCTTCTGTTGGTCTAGCCGCTCCTCAGATTGATATATCTAAGAAGATGTTTTGTATCGTCGCTCCTGATGAAAAATCAGGGAAATTATATCAACTAGCTGTTGTGAACCCTAAAATCATTTCCTACTCTGTAGAACAAACGTATTTAGAGAGTGGCGAAGGTTGTTTGTCTGTTGATGAAGAGATTACCGGTTTAGTAAAAAGAGCTCGTAGAATCAAGGCTAGAGTCAACCTTGTTGATTTAGAGACCAAAGAGGTAACCTCTGGTGTAATAAAATTGAGTGGTTTTCCTGCAATCGTGTTTCAACACGAATATGACCATTTATTAGGCATATTATTCGTAGATAAAATCAGTGAAACGATTGAACACATTAAACCATTAGAATTTGGAACCCATGAATTGTAAAAGGAGAGCTCAGCTCTCCTTTATTTTTTGATTAAATTTGCAATCGTTTTTGCATATTCTTTAATTTCTTCTATTTGAGGTTTGGAAGGATTAAACTTGATTTTCAACCCTTCCACTGTTTGGAATTTGATTTGGTTTTCTCGTTCAATGATATGATCTACTGCTTCTCCACTCCAACCATAAGATCCAAACGCAGAAGCAATTTTACCTTTTGACATCTCATAGTCAATACCAGCAAGTAAATCCCATACGATTTTAACAGTATCTCTTACAATCGTCGAAGATCCAATGAGTAATGCATCACATACAGGTACTCTTTTTAGGATATCACTCGTTTTGATAAAAATCATATCAAATAATTCTACATAGATTTCGTTTTGAAACTCTTCTAATAATGTTTCTTGAATGATTGTCGCCATTTTATGTGTATAACCATAAGCACTAGCATAAGGAATTAACACCAAAGGTTTGTCTGGTTTTACTGGCAAGGTGCTCCACTCATCATATAGAGCCATTACTTTATCAATGTATCCGTTGCTCAAAGTAACACCATGTGATACTCCGATAAATTTAGGATTCAAACGCTTAATGGTTTCCAATCCTTCCCTTACATATGGTAAGAATGGATGCATAATCGCTTCAAAATATTCTTTGAGTGCCCTAAAATATTCTTCTTGTTTTTTAATGTTAGTCAACAAAATATCTTCTGTAGCGTAATGTGCTCCAAAGAAATCACATGTGAATACGAATTTATCTTCTGGGATGAATGTAAACATGGTATCTGGCCAATGCAAATGTGGTTGAATATGAAATTCTAATGTTTTATTTCCCAATGATAAGGTCATTCCCTTACTAACTCTATTGCCATTAAACGGCATATTAATGATTTCTTTTAAATTCATTAATGCCGGAGCTGTTGCATATATTTCTATATCTGGGTTTTCTGCTAATATAAACTCCACAGACCCGGAATGATCTGGTTCGGTATGATTTAAGATTAAATAATCGATTTTTTTGATATCGATTATAGCTTTTATATGGTTTAAATATTCATCTTTAAATGTTGCTTTTGCAGTGTCGATTAACGCAACTTTATCACTACCTATTATTAGGTAACTATTATACGTTGAACCGAATTCTGTTTCCATGATAATATCGAATACTTATAAGTCGTAGTCAACAACTCCAACCCAATAAATATCATCTATAATTTTGTAATGTTTTTCTTTCATGCTCTCACCCGTAACCATTATACTAAAATTGTAGTATTTTGCCAAACAACTCGGTAATTTTTCTATATATTGTTGACAGTAAATCTATATTTTGTTAAAGTAGAATATAATAGAATGTAATATTGATATTGGAGGATACTATGAGTGATTTTGTAATACTAACAGATTCTTGTATAGATTTACCAAATGAACTTGCAAAAGAATATAATATTGAGGTGTTACCTCTCAAAGTAACAATTAAAGGAAAAGAATATCAAAATTTCTTAGATGAACGTGAAATCTCATCAAAAACATTTTATGACATGCTTAGAGAAAAAGAGCTAGCAATTACTGCACAAGCCAATCCAGCTGATTTTGTGAAAGTGATGAAACCACTTCTTGAATCAGGGAAAGATGTGTTATCCATTTCTTTTTCTAGCGTATTATCTGGCACATATAATTCTAGTTTGATTGCGGTAAAAGAACTACAAGAAGAGTTCCCAAATCGAAAAATAATCACAATTGATTCAAAGTGTGCTTCCATGGGTCAAGGGTTATTGATTAGTTACGCTGCGAAACAACAACAAGCAGGTAAATCAATCGATGAAGTTGCAAACTATGTGGAAGAAGTTAAGTTAAATATTAGCCACTTATTTACTGTAAGTGATTTGGGTCACCTAAGGCGTGGTGGAAGATTATCCGCTTCTAGTTTAATATTAGGAAATTTATTGAATATTAAACCATTGCTTCATGTATCCGTTGAAGGACAGCTAAAAGTATACGGTAAGGCAAGGGGAAGATTCAAATCTTTGAACTTAATTGTGAAGCGCATGATGGATAGTTTTGATAAAGAAAAAAATGAAATGATATACATTTCTCATGGAGATTGTTTGGTAGACGCAGAATATGTGAAACAACATATAATTGAAAAATTAGGAGTTTCGGAAGATATTATAACCATCAATACAATTGGGCCAGTTATTGGTGCCCATTCCGGGGTCAATACATTAGCAATTTTCTATATAGGTAACGAACGATACCTAGACGAATAAAAAATATAAAAAGCAGTTCACTTACATTCAAGTGAACTGCTATTTTTTTGTTCAAAATTATAAAATTACGCAAATTTCCTTGCAACAAATTCGATAATTACACCATATACGGCTCCAACAAGAAACCCTGTTACATCAAGAAACTCTGTAGCACTATAAAAGGCAAATGAAATCAACAACCCAACAAACGCTCCACGCAATGCTAGGTGAAGTGGTTTTTTGATGGAAACCAATAATCCGATAAATAATCCGATTAATACGCGGTTAAACCAAAAAGCAAATAAGTATCCAGTAGATAAGGATCCATCATAGCGTAGATTTGCACCTATAATACAGATGACTCCCAGTATAGCTCCCATAATCAGTCCAATAATTAAACGTTTATAATTCATAATAATCCTCCTTTGATAAGATCTTTATATGTTTTAAATGCAGTAGGTATAGAATACGTTGATTCTATTCTTTCTTTCTCAATGAAAAGATAAGTTTCGATTGGATCTTGAAGTTCTATATAATAAGCCTCCATGGTCCATTCAATATGTGAAAATATATGTTTTGATGAAGCGATAGGTTTTATAGATTTATAGTTTGGATAGCATTCCATCACTTCTTGAATATCTAGAAATCCATCAACATTTGGAAACTGATACAATCCAGCTAGAAGCCCAGTGCTCGGTCGTTGTTCGATAGCAAATGCATTCTTATATTTTAATATGAAGACTGTTTTTCGCTCTTGTCTACGTTTTTTCTTTTCTTGCCTTGCCGGTATCAAATGTAATAAATTTTTCTTGTATGCTTCACAAAATTCGCTTAATGGACAATGCAGACAATCGGGGACTCCATTTGGTTTACATATGGTTGCACCAATTTCCATCAGCGCTTGATTATAATCTCCAATTCTAGAATCTGGTAATAGCCCTAATACAACAGAGCGAATCTCTTTTTTAACACTTGGATCTTTTATGTTATTTTGGTTAGCAAGAACTCTCGCAAATACACGTAACACATTTCCATCTACTGCCGTAAATGATTTATTAAAAGCAATTGATAATATCGCTCCTGCAGTGTATGTTCCTATTCCTGGCAACGATTCTAAATCCTCTTGATTGCTTGGAATAACACCATCCAATTCCCGTACAATCATTATGGCTGCTTTTTTAAGATTTCTTGCCCTAGAATAGTAACCCAGCCCTTCCCATAACTTATTTAGTTTATCATCTTCAATGTTTGCTAAATCATTGATTGTAGGAACTTCTTGGATAAATCGATTAAAATATGGAATAACAGCTTCCACCCTAGTTTGTTGAAGCATTATTTCGCTAATCCAAACATGATATGGATTTGGATTATCTCTCCATGGTAAGATTCGTTTAGATTGATCATACCAAAATAGTAATGCTTGATTAAACTGCTGTTTATCAATCATAATTTATCCTCCTTATCGGTGTATATTTTACCACAGTGAACGTTCTTAATGTATGATTCATATATAAATTATATTTTATATAACAACAAAAAGAAAATGATGCACAATAATGGATATATATGAAAAAAATCTTAGATTATATAAATCCTCTAAAACTATTATAACATTTCTAACTTAAATATAAACTCGACTTGTTTTGAAAGTCTTAAAGAAAAACATCACATAAAAGTGATGTTTTTATTGGTTAACTCAAAAAACAAATAGACAACCAAAAACTACCAAATCTGTGTAATCATCCATCACACTCTTAATTTATACTAAAA
>CAZSVN010000006.1:10725-16730 GCA_964610285.1 uncultured Candidatus Izemoplasmatales bacterium | reverse complement strand
GTGATGCTTCGGATTTTTTTGGTTGCTTTTCTTCTTCTACTGGATCTGGAATATCTTCTGGCATTGGATCATCCGGATTATATTCTTTAAATTCTTGAACCATTTTTTTAGCAAATCGTGCTAAATACGGACGGAATGCATAGATTACAAACCATATGTAAGAAGGTATTAGTAATAAAGCAGGCCCAAATACTACTAATAATGTCCATGTCCATTTCGCTAAATTGCGTTTTTTACTATAATTCCATACAAAGATATAGATTAAGAAATAATAGAATAAATACGCAGCAATCGCAAGAATGATATAACCCCATTTACTGGATCCAAGGTTTAAAATTCTTGTAACATAGCCCATCAAGTTAGATGTGCACCAACCCGTTGCTGAAAACCATGTAGTGGTTCCACCAATAAAATCAATCAAACTCTTAACTAAGTAAACAAATTGTTGCAAGATTAATATAGCAAACAATATAAATGCAGCCGTTTCATATGGCTTCTTTACTTTTTTTAATTCAGCAACCTCTTTGTTCAATCCATCTTTAAAACTCATTCATTTCACCTCTTTCTAAAAATAATTATATAACAATTGAAAGATAAAAAAAACAAGCTAGCGATAAATGATAAAAAAAAACTAACGAATCACCGAGTTTGGTTCTTAATAGGAATTGTTTCCAATAAAAAAAGCCATCTTAAGATGGCTAATGCTAATGTAAAATAAATCTGATATCATAACAGTTTTTACTTTTCAAAATTAAAATTAACAAAAAATAGGATTATCAGCTTAATAAATGAAATGTAAATCCACCTAGATTTCTAGCATTCTATTTTTTGTTGGTTCCTGTGTTAATAAACTCTTCTAAATCAGAGTGTTTCACTCTCCAGTATTTTCCAATCTTAACAGCCTTCAAATCGTTACTTTTAATATAATTATAGACTGTTCTTTTTGTTACTTTTAGAATTTCTGAAATTTGTTCAATCGTATACAGTGTAAATGCTCCCAAAAAAATCATCTCTTTCGTATTTGTTTTTGATTATGGTCGATTATTTTCTTTAGTAATCATACCGATTATATGCTATATGTTTTTCAATGTCAATACCACTTCTAGTAAAAAAACTGTTATTTTAATAAATTCACATAGCCCCTTACTATAAATAACGTAAGAAGCTATATGATTATTATGTTAAATCGACTTATTTATTCGTTTTTAACTTATGGTTTTGTTACTGTACAAGCATCTAATGTGATTGCTGTTTGTGCATACAAACTACCGTTAATTGAAGCATTTGTATTCATTGAAATATTTGTCATAGCTAATATTGTACCTTCAAAATGAGATCCAGTACCTATTGATACTGTATCAGCAACTTGCCAAAAAATGTTTTCAGCTACTGCTCCACCTGTTAAAGTGATGTTGATTCCTGCAGCTTCTGTTAATGTACCAGCTATTTGGAAAATCCAAACATCAGTTGCGCTTCCGTCTAATGTAAGATCTGTATTAATTAAAACACTATTTCCATATTTATATACTCCAGAAGTAAGTGTTTTACCGCTTAAGTCTCCAGCATATAATTCGTTGTAGTTTGCAGCTCTACCTGCAGCGTCTACATAAGCTGTTTGCATATCCGCAACCGCTGTTGTCAACATTGTATGTGTGGGTACAGCATAATCACTTGAATAAGCACTACCTACGATTTGACTTGAAGTTGCAAATTCGTTCGAGCTATCCATTATTAATGAAAAGCCAGTAATATATGTTGCTGCAGCTGGGCTTACCCCAATGTCTCCAGTTACTACTGAACTTGTGGCTGTATCAATTCCTGATGTAGCTAACATTACAAAATCATCTGCTGACCCTAGGTCAACTACTGCTATTGTAGATTCAAATAAGATAGTATATACATTTACTGTTAATTCATCTGATGTAGTAACAGTTACTGTTGTTGTCCTATCACTTGCTACTGTTGATTCTACATTAACAGCTTCTACGATTTCTACTGTTGAAGTAGATTCATATTTAACAGCTGCTACAGTAGGTGTGTCTGACACTCCAGAAGATAATACTAAAACGTAATCATTCGTTTGAGGATTAAATTCCATTACTGTTGTTCCTTCTATTGAAAGATCAGTCAACGTTGCATCTAAATTTATTGGTTCTACAGTTGTTATAGCTACTGTAGTTACTCCCGCCACTGTGGTTGCTCCCGCTACCGTTGTAGCTGTTGCTGCCGTTGTAACTGTAGTTGCAGAAGCATCTGTTGTCGTGTCACCACAAGCAACCATCGTCATTCCGATTCCTGCAATTAAAACAAATGTTAATATCTTGAATACTTTAAATATTTTATTAGTTTTCATGTGTTCATTCTCCATTCATCTTTCGTATGCTCTTAACTCTACCAAGTGGCTTCATTATACGCCTTTATTTTCATATTGTCAACTTTATTTTCATATATCTTCTTGTATTAACTTCTTTTTAGTGTTATATTGTACTTAGAACACTTTATTTCTTTTATTTTCATATATTATTAAGCGCTGTTTTAGCCTTAATAGACAAATTCTTAAGATTTGGTGCTAATAATGACTTTTTAAAGAAATAAGATTCATAACAAGTTAATAAAAATCGTAATATCTTGAAAGGAGGTCACTATATGTATATATTATATTGGATAATATTTGGTGGCATTGTTGGCTGGATTGCTAGCATCATAAGTCGCGATAACGCAAGAATGGGTCTACTAGCAAATATCATTGTTGGTTTAATAGGTTCCGTGATTGGTGGTTTTATTGCTTCATTACTAGATATTGCTACATTAACAGCATTTAGTTTTTGGGGATTTTTCTTCGCAGTTTTAGGAGCAGTTCTATTATTGGGAATTATTAATTTTGCCAGAGGCGGTAAACGTCATTAAGTTACAAATAATTATTTAACTAGTACTTATGTTAAATAGGTTTCATCCATGTTTTATCAAAGGAGAATAATAAATGAAAAAGAACACTGAGAATTTGCTTTCCTTCATCGTGGTGGTTATTGGAATTATTGTAGCCGCTATGATTTTCTTGCCAGCTTTAGCATTTCCTGATTCCGAATCATCATTTTTAGGTTATGAAGTGGTATTTGGTACCGAATTTGTCAATTTAGGATCATTTGCATCTGGACAAATCGTTTGGAGCGCCTTGGGAATCATTGCATTTATATCCCCATTAATCGCTGGTTTAATCACATTATATAATAAAAAGAATACACTTATATCTATGGTACTGTTTGCAGTTGGAGCAATATTACTGTTTCCATTGCATATGTATACCAAAACAACAATTACAATATTGGGTACTGTAACTGAAATTGATATTGATTGGGTTATTTCTTATGGTTTAATGATAGCTGCAATCTTATCGACATTTGGAGCATTAATAACTTTATATAGATATATATACAAAAAATAAAGGACTTATATCACATTTATTCAATAATTAAATAAGACCCTCATTTTGTCCTAATTGACATATGAGGGTCTTTTTATTTATATTTTAAATAGTTCAAATTTACACATTGAGATGAGGTTTAAGTAAATCACCCTTTGCCATAAAAAACACTTGTACGGTATTCCGCTTCTTCCGCTTTATTAAATGTTCTATCAAATAAAGTATTAATATCTGCACTGTTGTAATCAGAATAATAACTTGATAAATCAGGAAAAGAGTTTAATGTTTCTGTCCAACTTATGTTTAACATTGCTGCTTCTGATACTTTTTGAATAACAGTTCCTGAAGTACTTGTAGTCAATTTACTACTATAATTGCTTAACATAGCCATTTCATTGTCTAAAAAATATGCGTTTTGTGCTTCAAGTGCTTCAACATATGCTTGTGCTTCTTGCTCGCTTGCTAAAAAAGCAATGATATTATCGTCATTTTGATTCACATATTTTATTTGAGTATTATCCATTTGAGCTGTCCAAGTATTCTCACCAATGTGGATATACTTCGCAAAAACTTTTTGATTTGGAGTATCATAATCGAGAATTAAAAAATTCGGATTATCTTGTGCAATTTGTTGCTCACCAACTTCAATTTCTCCCCAAGCTGAAGGTAAATAATATAATTCCAGTGTTACTTGATTTATATTATACGGTTCATCGCTATAATAAACAAATGATCCTTTCGCAACATATGTATCGCTTATTAACGCATAGCCAACTGGACGTGAACTATATGTCATTTCCTGTTTATCACATCCACCCATTATCATTACAATAAAAAAGATTAAAGCAAGAATACTAATTTTTTTCATACAATCCTCCTGAATGTTTTCTATATTATACCAAATAATATATGGACTTGATATATACTAATTAAAAATATATTACTTATCTTATAAAACAAGAAACCAACTGAAATTCAACTGTATATTTATTTTTCCACGACTAATTTTAAAATTCAATAAAATAGGATGGTTAAGACTAAATATAAGAAAACCGAACTCAAAAAGTTCGGTTAAATATCTTTTTCCTTATAAATTATCTTTTTTGAAAAACATTAATACTTTGGTCAATAATCACTCCGTTTTCTATAATGATTGCATCCTTTAATGTTTTGTTGTTTTTATAAGTACCATCAATAATAAAATCAATATATTTGACTAGAATAGCACCAAACACTTTTGTAGATGTTTTTTCAATCATACTTGGCGTGTGGTCAACTGCGTAATGAAGAATATCATCAACCATATATACTGGTTCTTCTATTGAAGTAGGTATCGTCGTTTCAATTGCTCCTTTTAAGTCACAACTTACATCAACTATCATAGCATTTCTTTTCATGTTTTTTAAATCGCTTTTGTATATGATGTGATCTGTTCTTGTAGTATCCCATAAAACACAATTAACAATAACATCATATTTTCCAACTTCATCTCGAAGTAATTTTTGAGTCCTTTTGTTATAAACAACTATATCAGCTCCTAAAGATGCTAGTATGCGATACGCTCCCCTTGACGTGTTTCCTCTGCCTATTATAGCTACTTTACAATCATAAGGAAGTTTTCCATAAAGGGTAAACGCATGCATAATTGCTGCTTCACCAGCAAGTTCATTGTTTCTCCAAAATGTATGACGACCTCTGTAATGCATATCTTCCCATGCAATGGCTGTTATTTCCTTATGAATTAGCAAATCTGTAAGAATCTTATTTTGAACTGCATGAACATAACCAAAAATGATTTGGTTTTTCTTTAATTCAGACAGATAATTAGCATCTCCAATTTTGGGATCACATAGTACATCCAGTTTTAAAATATCTTGTTTTTCTAATACATGGGCTCCTTTTTTAATATATTCATCATCTGAATATCCTAGATCAAGACCATAATCTTTTTCAAAGTATAGATGGTCTACATTTTTTATATGTACTAACTGTTCAGGCAAAATAGCCCGTCTTTTTTCATGTTCTTTTGTACTGATTAAAAATCCGATTTTATTCATTTGAGTTTCTCCTTCTACTATTAATTAATTGCAAAAAATCATTTATGGTGAGTCCAAAAATAAAAAGCCGACTTTTGGTCGTCTTAAGATAGTTGTATTCGTAAATGCGATTATATCAAAAAACCACAACTGCCACCTATGAGGGCAACTATATTATAACTAATCATACCATATCTATGGAGTTTAATCAAAGAATCTCATCTAAAAAGTTATGTAAGCTTATTTTGTTAGTTCACTCAATTAGATTTTTCTGTTCGTTTGTTGTGTTTTAAGATTTTTGATTAACTATGAAGTAAATTAATAGTTTGGTTGATAATAAATACTTACTATCCAATAAAATTTTGTGCAATTAAAACCAAATTATAATTCTAAAAATATTTAAATTTGTTATAATATACATGTAAACATGACTATTTAATTATAAAATATTAATTTCATTTATACTGGGCCATCCCCCAGACCCTGACCGACCTCACTGGACCGCCCGGGCATCCTACGACCTTCGCCCTGAGCTACCCGTCGGTGGC
>CAZSVN010000006.1:8701-10715 GCA_964610285.1 uncultured Candidatus Izemoplasmatales bacterium | reverse complement strand
CATTTATAAGGGGGTAATACCATTAAAAGAAATAGAAAATTGAGAGCATTTTATTATATTGTTAGAATTACAATGGGTCTTCTACTATTGGCTAGTATTCTAGGAGCATTCATTGATGCTGATGATGCTGATATCAGTCGAAATATCTTTGTTGCACTTCAAGCTGTTATATTAATATTGCTGTCTTTAGGGCCATCTTATGCTGAAAAAAAATTCAAAATAGAAATCCCGGATTTTATGGAAAGTATATTTTTAGTTTTCATTATAGCTGCATTATTCTTGGGCGAAGTCGCTGAATTTTTTGTCAGAATAGTTTGGTGGGATGATATGTTACACACTATTTCAGGTCTTTTAGTTGCAATTGTTGGATTTTCAATTATAAATTCTGCAGTGAAAAATCCAAATAAGAAAATTGTTATAAATCCTTTTGTAATTGCTATATTTGTTTTTTGTTTCTCTATGACGGTTGAAATTATTTGGGAGCTTATTGAATATACCATAGACACTTTTTCTTCTTCAAGCAACATGCTAAGAACTGTAGACTCAGTCACCTTGGTTCCTTTCGAGGGGCTTTTCGCAATAAAAGATACTATGCACGATATTATACTAAATGTCATTGCAGCTCTGACAATAAGTATTATTGGTTATTTTGATTCCAAAAATAATTTTAGTTTCTTCAAGAAATGGCTCATCTATTCTGTTCGCGAATCAAATGATTAATCCATTTTATACTTTAAAAAATTAAAAAAATCTATTTCAGTACTTATGAATTAGATTTTTTTTTATAAAATTTTATTATTTAATGTCATTAGCGGCAATATAGTTATTCAACCGCTTCTTCATCGGTATCATACAATGTTTTGAAAATAACAACCTTACAAGTATTTTTTTACAATCATCTAAATAATGCAAAATCATTTATATAAAAAGCAGAGCTACTCCTATAAACGCAAATATAGAAGCTATAATTTCAATCTTATTGACCTTGTCTTTAAAAATCAGAATAGAAAATGGAATAATCAGAATAACATTTAATTGAGCTATAGTCGTTGTAACTCCCATGTTTGCATATCTCATTGCTAGCAAACTACTAGCCACTCCTAAAAAGGGTCCAAAAACACTTCCAATTAAGATATACTTCATAGCCACTTTATCTTTTACAGCAACGAATATTTCTTTCCATTTCTTTCTCAGTGTTATATATAAAATAAAGCCAAATAAACCAGCTATTACTCTGATTTGCGTTGCTTCAAAAGCTCCTAGCGTTTCGCCCATGCCTAGTTTACTCAAAACAAGACCTATACTCTGTGCTACAGCGCCAATCGTCGCAAAGATAATTCCTTTTAGAATATGTGGTTCAAACTTTTTTGATTCTGTTCTTCTTGATAAGATAACTACACTTATAGCAGACAGAGTTATAACGATACCTAATATTGTAATAAAATCAAAAAATTCATCAAAAATAAAGTACCCAAGAACAGATGTCATAATCGGTACAGAACAATAGATTAATAATGACAATCTTCCACCCAAATCTATAAAAGCTTGAAATAAAAATAAATCCCCAATCATTAATCCGACTAATCCAGATATCAACAACATATTCCAGCTATACTGGCTAATGCCAGTAGGAAAGAATGAACCAGTAGTAATAAGAACTGTTAGTGTTAATAATATCATCCCTATAACTAATCGAATAATATTAACAGATAAACTTCCTACCCGTTTACCCGCCCCTTCAAATCCAATAGCTGTAAATGTCCAGAAAAAAGCTGTCCCTAAACTTATTAATTGACCTATAATCATTTTCTACCGACTTTCTGCTTTTATGCATTGCTATGATTTCGTGGGACATCTGCATCATTTTTAAAATATAAAATTGTGTTGTTATAACCAAGTTTGCTATGTGATTAGTATTGAATTTGTTTGATATTATATCATATAAAGCAACTGCACAAATTATATTCCATGTACATATAAAAAATTAACAACGCTGTTTTAAGCTCAGAAATAT
>CAZSVN010000006.1:0-8691 GCA_964610285.1 uncultured Candidatus Izemoplasmatales bacterium | reverse complement strand
AGTGGCGATATGCAAGATTCCCTGTAACTTATATTTTATCATACTCAAATGTATTTTATAAGAGGTTATTCAACATGTTATCGAATGTTTGTATCGCAGTTAAAAAAAGATTTGAGAATTTTGTCTCAAATCTGGTCTAGTTAATGGAGGACCCTGCCGGATTTGAACCGGCGGTGAGGGAGTTGCAGTCCCATGCCTTACCACTTGGCTAAGGGTCCTTTAAATATTTAAAGAGTAAGAATTAACTTACTCTACAATATCAAATGGTCGGGAAGACAGGATTTGAACCTGCGACCTCCTGGTCCCAAACCAGGCGCTCTACCAAGCTAAGCTACTTCCCGTATAAATGGCGCGCTCATCAGGAGTCGAACCCGAAACCTTTTGATCCGTAGTCAAACGCTCTATCCAATTGAGCTATGAGCGCATTATCGCACTAGTATTGGATTATGCTGATGTGATTTCAATTGCGCGTCTATGCATAACCGTTTTAAAAGGCCGATATATATATTATCAAATTTAGCTGTAAATTGCAACTTTTTTTTACTTTATTTTTACATTTTCTTTTGGAAAAGTTTCAGGAATTTTTCTTCCGGTAAAAATATTCCAATTAAAGCCAAGATGAATACAATAAAACTGGTAATAACAACTGCTCTAAACTCGATGTAGGTATAGTAATAACCCATAAATCCATTATAGGTCTTTCCAGTATTACCATTAAAATATAATATAGGTTCTAAAAGAGAGATAGCCAATAAAGTAATAAATGTAACCCCTGCTAAAGCAAGGAAAACAGTACATGTGATTTTAAATTGACTGAGTCTTTTATATTCTTTTTCTTCTACTGTATAATAATTGAATTCGGAATCTGATTTCTTATTTTTTAACAAAAAATCAATTGGCACATCAAATAATTTAGAAAGTTTCATCACGTTCTCTAAATCCGGCATGGAAACACCTGATTCCCATTTCGATACCGATTGTCTCGAAACATCTAATTGATAAGCGATATCCTCTTGAGACATATTCTTGTTTTTTCGTAATTCTCTTAATGTTTCATTAAACAAATTAATCACCTCAAAAAGATTATACAAACAGTTACTTTAAAATACTATACATTCAAATTGGAATTCTGTCAACCCATGGTTGCTTTAGATGAGATTTAAACTTCTAAATATAAAAACGATGATAAAAATGGATAGTATTGATAGTAAAGTTGTCCAAACAACCAATTGTACTGCAAGTTTTTCATCATTATTCATTTCTTTGGCCATGATTGCACTAGTGACTGCGGTCGGTGATGCTATTAGGGCGATTAAAGCAGGAAATTCAACTGCTGAGAAATGAAATAAAATTGTATTTTTAGAAAGTATTACCGCTAAAGGCAATATTAATAATGGTGCGATGACAATTCTAGAAAATGTTCCAATAAAAATTTGTTTTCTCATTTCCATAACCGCAAGAAATTCAAACGTACCGCCCAACACGATAAGTGCAAATGGAGATGCTACTTGACCTATCTTTTCAATCGCAAAATATAAAGGTTTAAGATTGTTTTTAATGCTAAAAACAAGTTCTCCCGTATTAGCATCAACTGGAATATAGGAACGAATCCATAATACAAACAACCCTAAGAATATACCTATAATAAGTGGATTCTTAATAATTTTGATAATCGTAGCTTTTAATGGATGAACATTCTCATCCTCATTTTTGACAAAAAGACTAAGAGCGATTACGGACAATATATTTAGCAATGGTACAATAACCGCCGATATTAACGCAACTACCGCTACCGCTTCAGTACCGCCTATCGCATCTGCTAAAGGTATTCCAATAATGGCATAATTCGCACGAAATATCGCTTGTACAACGACTCCTTTTTTTCGATCATCTTTGATAGTTAGTAATGCAATAATGATTCCTGCAACAAATAAAATCAAAATAGCAATAACTGCAAAGATAATGATTGGCCAATTGATATCTGTGATATTCTTTATAGAATATATTGTATAAAATAAATAAACTGGTAACGCAATACGAAAAACAAATTTATTACCAACTTGTAAAAAGTGTTCATCTAAAAAATGTGTTCTTTTAAGTATATATCCCAATCCTAGCAGTAAAAGAATTGGTAATACTGCATTGAGAGAGAATAATAATGTGTCCATATCTTCACCTAACTATTATGTTGTTTTTTTCCTAATGTTGCAGCATATATAACAAATTCTTCTTCATCCAATTCCAATAATTGATCTGCTTTTTGTTGATGGTAAGCACCTATTGCAACCACACCACAATCAATCGATTCCGCCGCTAAATACAAATTTTGACAAGCGTGGCCTGCTTCCATAGCAATCATTTTGTGAGTTACAAATTGATATTTGTATTCCCCACGATACGGTGTAGCGGTCCAAAAAACAACCAATGCTGCTTCTCTAAGTTGCCCCATAATTGCATCATTAACTAATGCTCCAGATAAGCTTTTTTGAATGAGTTGAAGTTGATTGGTATCTTTCTTGTAATGATACAATCCCTTCTCATATCCTTCTACTTTGTTTATATATAAGTAGGTTTCTAAGGTACTGGTTGCTCCACCTGTTGGAATAACCCCCATTGCATAACCTGGGCCATGTTTGACAATAAATGAAATGGACTTGCAAATATACGTTAATTCCTCTTTTGTAAGTTCTTGACTGTCGTATTTACGTACACTTCTTCTAGACATAATTACATCATATAATGTTTTATCACTAATATGTTTAACATCTTGATTTAGTTCAAATATCTCTCCACTATCATAACTCTTACAGACATTCGGCTTTGGAAGACCACGCCCTTTATCTGTTTGTGATGAATCCATCTCTGACCAATCTGGTTTTAATGATTCTCTGAAAGATTGATTCATTTTTTTTATTTCATCGTCATTGTACTTCATTGTATCTACCTCCAAACAGTAATATTATATCATAAGATTCAACCAAGTCCTAAGGTAAACTACAAAAGAAAAAAGAGAAATTAATCTCTTTTTATACAGAACATTTCTCGTAATCACACAAGTCATTACTGCATTGAATGCAACCCTGCTTTTTGATAAGAACTGCCCCACATGATGGACAAAGTTCTCTGTCCATTCTGTCAGGTTTGTATTTTTGGTTTTCAATAATAACAGTGGTTGTGATTTCTTTGCTTTCTTGGGTTTTTTTATTATACCATTTTTCTTCAATAAACATCTTTGGTGGAATAGCAGGATTTAAGTCTTCTGTATTTTCATTAACCCCAGCTAAAATTCCAATTTTAGCGCATCTATCTCTAAATACAGTTGCGCCTTTTAAGCCTTTTTTCCATGCTGTAATGTAAATATCCATTACATCAGAAACGGTTGCACTGTTAGGTATATTAAACGTAGATGATATCGCAGTATCCACATATTTTTGTATGGTTGCTTGAACATTTGCACGCTCCATAAACTTTAAATTTTGTGAAGTGATTTTTGTCCAATCTGGTAATTTTTCTGGTTCTATATTTAATACTCTTGCCATTTCAAGAGGAGTTTTTTCCCATACCGTAATTTTCTTTTCTTCATCAAACATGCTGATAATTCTTCTGGTATAACTAATTTGGAAGAATGGTTCTACTCCACCACTTATACCAAGAATATTACTAATTGATCCTGTAGGAGCTACACTAATTAATCGGCTATTTCTTAAACCATATTTTTTTACCAATGCATCAACTTCTGGAGTAATCGTATCTTTATAAAATTTAGATGAAGATATTTTAGTATAATCATATAAAGGAAAAGTCCCTTTTTCTTTTGCATTTAAAGCACTTGCTTTTGCTGCAGAATTTAACATGTTTTTCATCAATAAATCCAAGAAGTCAATGAATTCAGGTGAACCATAAGGCGTTCTCATCGCTAACGCTAAATCCGCAAGCCCCATTATCCCTAGACCTACTTCTCTGTACTTTTTAACATGTTCTCTTTGTTCTTTCAATGCATGTCTATCGCCAAGCATAGTCAATAAATCATCCAAAGCAACAATCATTTCTGAAACCACATAATCAAAACGATCAAAATCAAAATACGCTTCTTCTGTAAATGGTTTTTTCACAAACGCGTTGACATTAACACTTGCTAAATTACAAGACCCATGAGGCATTAAAGGCTGTTCTCCACATGGATTTGTTGCAGTGAATTTCACTTCTTCGTATTCACTAAGGAAATGGTAATCGTTCATGTTGTCAATAAACATAATGCCTGGATCACCCATCGTATGAGCAGAATATGCAATTAATTCTAATAGGCTTTTCGCCTTTATTTTTTTATCTATAACTTCATAAGGGGTTTCAAAATACATAGACCACATTTCATTATTTTCTACAGCCTTCATAAAATCATCGGTTAACGCTATAGAAATATTGGCACCATTAATTTTACTCAAGTCTAATTTTGTGGTAATGAATTCAATAATATCAGGGTGATCAACATTCAATACTAGCATTAAAGCGCCACGCCTAGAATCTTGTTGGGTATTTAATGTTGTATGTGAATATTTTTCCGCAAATACCGTAACACCTGGTGTTGTATTGGAACTATTGTTAACTTTGGCACCCTTTGGTCTAATCTTAGAAAGATTAAGGCCTTGACCACCACCATAACTATACGTTCTAGCAATTTGATAATCTACTTTATAAATGCTCTCTAAATTATCTTCTGGGTCTTCTGTAACATAGCAATTACTTCCAGTGATATTTCCTTCTCTACCAATCGCGTATAAGTTTCTTCCAGCGAATACAGCTTCTTTATGTCTAAAAATCTTTTCTAAAGAAGGTTTTCCATAAGATATCCTCTTTAAAAAATCTTTTTTACTTTCGTTATGCAATAAATATTTTTTTAAAATCAAATCTTGTCTTTCATCGTTATCGCTCCACGGATGTTCACGATCAAGTCTTTGTTTTTCTCTAAATTTAATATAAGCTTTTGCAACTTCATATTTTTTTGTTTCCATTAAAAATAATTCAACACTATCTTGAATTTTTTCAATATTAATCAAATCATTCTTATGATAATCCTTTGTTATCTCATTTGCTTGAATTAAACATTCCGCTTCCGTAATGTTATCTCCAACATTCAAATATGCTTTATGTAGAGCATGTGCAATCTTTTCTAATCTGAACTTTTCTTTCTCACCATTTCGCTTAATAACTTGCATTATAATCCCCCTATATTAAAAAAATAATACATCGATATTTTCTATCGATGATTACATGAATTCACGTTGTAAACATTATATATTATTTACATATTGTTTAAAAGCAAGAAAACAAAACTTGTGAAAAAAAATACAACTTTTATTAAAGTTGTATTTATTCCATGTTAGATTGTGTTGAAATATAGATAGTTGTGCATTTATTTTTTTAAAAATTCAATCGTTTTATTGATTCTTTCAAGCACTTTTTCTTCTCCCAATATTTTTAATACATCATAAAAATTAGGTGTGTTTTTTTTAGCGCAAGTAGCTAATCTTATGATTTCAGCATAATCTCCAACAGTACCTATATATAACTCTGGATTTTTCTTAAAATCTTTTCCTCTAGCAGCAAAACCTCTTGAAACGGCCATTTCTTTAAGGTTTGCGAACCACTCTTCCTGATTGAGATCAAGATTAATGTTTGCTTTATACTCTTCAAGTAACTCAATTAATAATTCGTTACTATAATCCGTTTTGAATTCTAATCCTAAATGGAAGAGTTCATTATAATAGTCATCATACATAAAATTAATAATTGGTAACACATCGGAATATTTTTCATAATCTTTTCTAGGTTTTTCTTGTTCCCTTTCAATATTAATGATAGCTTTAAAATATTCAAAATCGCTTTCGATTAGTTTACAAAATTCCGGGTCATATTGTTTCGCAAAATCAAGAGCGTTTTGAGCAAATATTTCAGCGCTCATAAATGCTAATCTATCCTTTGAAATTGACTTGATTTTTTCCAAATCAAACAACGCTCCATCCAAACTCATTTTATCAAATGATAAATCAAAATCAAAGATGTTCTCTTGAGGATTTTGAATACGCCATTCTTCAAAATTACTATTGGCTAGTGTCATCAAATATTCTAAGAAACCTTCAATAGGATATCCTCGTTCTAAGAAATAATCCACAGACGCTTCTTCATCTTTTCGTTTGGATAGTTTTCTTCTATTACCATCATCTAACTTCATTATCACAGGAAAATGACTGTATATTGGTTGTTCAAAACCTAAAGCTTTAAATAGCTCTAAATGAATCGGCACCGAAGGCATCCATTCTTCTCCTCTTGTGATATGAGTCGGTCTCATGAAATGATCATCTACTACATGAGCAAAATGGTAGGTCGGTAATAAATCTGTTTTCATAATAACAATATCTTGAATGTTCTCAGGAAACTGAATATGTCCTCTTATCGCATCATACAAGTCCACTTTATTTTCTTCGTGGCCATGAGACTTAAACCTTATAACATAGGAATCCCCTTGCCCAATTCTTTGCAAGACTTCTTCATCTGATAAAGTTCTACATTTAGCAAATTCATGATAATATCCAGGGAGTAATTTGTGTTCTTCCTGATATGCTCTAATATCACTCAATTCATCATGCGTACAAAAACAAGGATAAGCAAGTCCTTTGATTAACATATCCTTAATCACGGTGTGATAAATGCTTTTCCGTTCAGATTGAATGTATGGACCATAATCGCCACCATTTATGTAACTCTCATCTGGATCAATTCCAAAGATATGTAATTGCTCCAATACTTTATCTCCTGATCCTTTGATTTCTCTTTTTTGGTCGGTATCTTCTAACCGCAAGAAAAAGACGCCATTTGTTTGTTTTGAAAATCTAGAACTAACTAATGATGTAAACAGTGATCCCGTATGTAAAAAACCTGTAGGCGATGGAGCGAATCTTGTAACAATTGCCCCAACCGGAAGATTTCTTAAAGGATATTTTTTTTCCAAATCAGCAATAGTATCTTGAATTTCTGGAAATATTAAATTTGCTATTTTTTCTTTATTTGTCATTTTGTCGTTTCCTAATCTAATTTATTTTTATCGTCATCTTCAATTGATTGTTGTTAAAAAGAACATACTCGCCAAGAACAAAACTACGATCCCGACCACAGCACCAATAATTGGTAGCCATCCATCCATAATATCACTTCTTTTAGTGATTTATTTACTTGAATAGTATATCATACATCTAGATGAATATAAAGCATCTAAATAACATAATGTGCTGATTGACTTGTAATTTTTAATATGTTAATATTAGAATAACAATATTTTAAATTCAATAGATAATGGTGAAAAAATGAGTGATTTTAAGTATGAAAACGAGTTCTTTCAAATCCTTGAAGAAGAGTTAGTTCCTGCAGCAGGCTGCACGGAACCAATTTCTCTTGCTTTTGCTGGTGCAAAAGCTAGAGAACTGTTAACAGAATTTCCAGATAAAGTGATCATCGAATGCAGTGGAAATTTAATTAAAAATATTCGCTGTGTCACAGTTCCAAACACAGGCAATTTAGTGGGTATAGAAGCTAGTATAATCGCTGGTATTGTTGGTGGTGATTCTAAAAAAGGATTACAAGTGATTTCAAGCATTTCAGATGACCAAATTCAAACTATGCATGCATTATTATTAAAAAACATGGTAACAGTTAAGTTATTAAAATCACCTTTAAATTTACATTATATTTTAAAATGTTATAAAGATGATAAAAGTTGTGAAATTGAAATTAAAGATATGCATACCAATATTACTTCTATTAAGCTAAATGATGAAATTATATTTGAAAAACCCTCTGGTAATGAGGAATATTGTGGTGTAGAAACAGACCGTAGTATTTTAACGGTTCAAAGAATTTGTGATTTTGCAAATACAGCAGATTTCAAAACATTAGAAGAATTACTTAAAATCCAAATAGATTATAATATGGCAATTGCCGAAGTAGGCTTAACCCGAACATTTGGAGTAGCAATTGGGCAAACGATTTTAAAACATGATCATTCCATTTACGGGAAAATGAAAGCTTATACAGCTGCGGCCTCCGAAGCAAGAATGAGTGGATGTTCCATGCCTGTCATTACGAATTCTGGTAGCGGAAATCAAGGACTTGCCACTTCAATACCAGTTATTTTATACGCAAGACATAAATGCATTACAGAAGAAACCATGTACAGAGCATTGGTATTATCTAATCTTTTAACATTATATCAAAAGAGTTTTATCGGTAGGTTATCTGCTTTTTGTGGTGCTATCAGCGCTGCAGTAAGCTCTGGAGCAACCTTAACCTATATTGAAGGTGGTTCTGTAGAACAAATTAAAATGACAATCATCAACGCGTTAGCTAATGTTTCGGGTGTTGTTTGTGACGGAGCGAAACCATCTTGCGCTGCTAAAATCGTTACCGGACTGGAAGCAGGATTCTTAGGACACTTTCTAGCGATGGAGAATCACAGTTATAATCCGTATTCTGGAATATTAAAAGATGATGCAGACGAAACCATTCATGCAGTAGGAAGAATGGCTAGACAGGGAATGAAAGAAACAGATGCGGTAATTCTAAATTTAATGATGGAAAAAGAAAAAGTTGGATAAAGAAAGTGTTCCATTAAAACAGACAGAAAAATAAAAAGAGTTATAT
>CAZSVN010000005.1:11696-22647 GCA_964610285.1 uncultured Candidatus Izemoplasmatales bacterium | reverse complement strand
AATACCAAATAATATTTTAATCCGATCAGTCGGTAAACAATGGTCGCAACAGTACCTAATACCACCATCAAGAATACTTGACCTCTTAAGTACGCACCAACAGTGCGGTTCAATCTAGAACCCAGCTCTGACACGTTTTTTTCATGCTTAGCTGGAATAATCGAACGAATTCGTTCGGAAATCATTTCATAATCTAATAAATAATAAATCAATAAAATTGGTAGTAAAGCGATACTCGCAATTAATGGAATAATGGAACGTGATAACGTATTGATAAGATTTGAAACCATATCATCTAATGTCGAACTAATCAAATCAGTTTCCGTAACATAAGCATATATTTGATCGTATATATCAGTACCAAAAACAAAATCATCTCGTAAATCCGTTTGAATATAGGTAATAATCGTTTGAAAATCACGATTGAAGAAATTGGTGATTTCAGCTACGATTTTAGGAGTTAAATAATAGAAACCAGCAAAAATTAAAGCGACGGTTAAAATAAATACTAGTCCAAGCGAAAATCCCCTTGGTCCAACACCCTTTTTTTCCAAATATTTAATAATTGGAAATACAATTAAGGAAGCTAAATACGCAAGTGCAACTGGTACAATAACAGCCTTGATTGCTTTCAGAATCCAAGCCCATAAATCGGAAAATTGAATTGCTATAAACAGAATTCCAAATCCAAGTAATCCAATGACTAAATATTTAATTATTCGATTTAATGTTTCATCTGATATCTGTTTTTTCTTCATTATCTTACCTCAACTAATAATTATATCATAATTAAAACGATAATTGGAGTTTTAATCATAAAACTCTAACATTCATCACAACTTCCACATTCCCCACCACAACCAGCGCTATTTGGGGTTCTCAAAGCATTCACTAAATAGCGATACAGATTGTTTAAAGGGATACGTTCTTGAACCCCTGTAGACGTAATTTTAACATTAATAGCATGTTCTTTCGATTCTTCTTCACCGTATATAAGAGTGAACAAAGGATTTAAACGTTCCGACTGTTTGAATTTGCCTTTTAGATTTTTGTTAAAAAAATCATAGTCACAAATTAATCCTCCGAGTCGTAAGTCATTCACTATTTTCAGTGCTTCCATTTGAACAGAATCTCCCAAGGAAACCATAAAGCAATGAATAAATGGTTTTACTTCTTCTTTTTGTACCGATTCTAATGTTAAAAGTAATCGTTCCATTCCAAATGCAAATCCTACAGAAGGAACGTTAGGTCCATCTAGGGATTCTACTAAATTATTGTAACGCCCTCCACCCGCTAAGGTAGATTGTGCTCCTAAGCTTGGTAGATTCGCATCTATTTCAAATACCGTATGTGTATAATAATCTAAGCCTCTTACAAGAGATTTGTCAACGATATAATGCAAACCAATTACATCCAACGCTTCCAAGACTTGATCAAAATGGAAACGATCTTCGTCACTTAAATAATCCAATGGTTTTGGTGCGTCTATTAAGACTGGATTATCTTTATCCACTTTGCAATCCAAAACTCTTAACGGATTATCAACATATCGACGTTTACAATCCGGACATAAATGCTTAATATTAGGTTTCAAGTACTCTTTCAAGGTGTTTTTATACAATTCTTTACTGGTGTCTCCACCCAATGAATTTACTTTAATGGTTATATCATGAATTCGCAAAGCTGTTAAAAACGTTGCGGCATAATTAATGATTTCTGCATCAATCAATGGTGAATTAGAGCCAATAGCTTCTGCACCAAATTGATGAAACTGACGATATCTGCCTTTTTGGGGACGTTCGTAACGAAACATCGGTCCATGATAATAGAGTTTAAGAGGCTGATTTGCATCAGCATATAATTTATTTTCAATAACAGAACGAACTACTGACGCTGTTCCTTCTGGTCTAAGAGTTATAGATCTACCCCCACGATCAACAAAATCATAGGTTTCTTTTTTTACGATATCCGTTGATTCACCTACACCACGATGAAATAATTCCGATTCCTCAAAAATCGGTGTTCTTATTTCTTGAAAATTAAATATTCGAGAAACATTGGTTATCGCTTGTTCAATATCTTGCCACTTACTAGAATCTCCTGGTAAAATATCGTAAGTTCCTTTTACTTTCTGCATGTTATATTCTCCTTTTTTGAAAAAGTCGTCCTCGAAAGGACGACATCCGAGCCTAAAATTTAACAATAACTATTCAAAATACTTATCGTCAACTCTATCCACTACATAATTTACTAAATCCTTGACATCTTTCAT
This sequence comes from uncultured Candidatus Izemoplasmatales bacterium, assembly GCA_964610285.1. Taxonomy (GTDB): domain Bacteria; phylum Bacillota_I; class Bacilli_A; order Izemoplasmatales; family Hujiaoplasmataceae; genus 4572-104. The sequence continues at coordinate 20,375 of CAZSVN010000005.1, read as the reverse complement.
ATCTGTAGCTGCTTCATCTGATATGGTGATTAAGAATTCGCTTTCTACTTGGTTAAATAATTCTAATGCATCTAAAGAGTCCGCTCCAAAATCTTCTGCCAATCCTGCATTCATTTCAACGATTTCTGGTTTAACATCTAATTCTTGAACAATCATTTCTTTAATTTTTTCAAATACTACTTGTAATTTTTCCATAATTTCCTCCATGTTTTTGTAATGCAAAATCTATATTTAATTATATTAAATTTTGTATTGTTAGTCAAATAAGTTTGCTGTATTATTTTTCGATAAGTATTGTTACCGGGCCATCATTCACTAAAGCAATCTCCATATGTTCGCCAAAAGCCCCGTGGTGAACGATAATACCATACTCTTCTTCTAAAATTCGATTAAAAGTTTGATATAGTAAATCTGCTTCTGTATAGTTCATAGCTGTCGAAAATCCAGGGCGATTGGATTTAGAAACATCTCCATATAAAGTAAATTGTGAGATGGAAAGAATTTGCCCATTCACCTCTCTTATACTAAGATTCAGTTTTCCTTCTGTATCTGAAAAAATTCGGAGTTTTGCGACTTTATTTGCCACATACTGGACTTCTTGAACAGTATCACCTTGTTTTAATCCAACCAAAAGCACATATCCATTTTGTATACTAGCTAACACTGTATTATTCACAGTAACGGAAGCTTGAGTTACTCTTTGTACTACAACTCTCATTAGCCAACCCTTTCTATCGAATACACACCTTTTAATTTTTGAATATTCGCGACTACTTGATCTAGTTCAATAACAGAACCAACTTGAATCTTCATTTTAATGATGCCTTCTTTAAAATTGTTCGATTGTGCAGATACTTGTAATATTTTTGCTTTAGAAGCGGTAGCGGAATGTACTACTTCCGCTAATATATTATCTCTATTTAACACTAAAATCTTAATGTTTGCACTGTATTTCACTAAATTGTTGACACCCCAAAAGACATCTAATAGTCTTTCTGGTTCAAATGTTTGAACATTCTTACAGTCTACTCGATGGACAACAATTCCGCTGTTTCTAGAAACATAGCCAATAATATTATCACCAAGAACAGGGTTGCAACAGTTTGCGAGTCTGACAGATGGTTTATCCAGCCCTTCCACAATAATATTAATATCAGAATGAACATAACGTTTTTTTGATAAATCCGTTTTATTGATTTTTTCTAAGATATCAGCATCTGTCAATTCTTCTTTACCAGTTAAGAGATTCGCAGCTCCAATTGGTGATACCACGTTTTTACCAATTTCAAAATACAAATCTTCTAAGGTTTTAATCCCTCTATTTTTAAAGGTTTCTTCGACCAATTTATCATTGACCACAATGTTTACTCGTTTGTTTTCAATTTCTCGATCCAATTCTTCCTTACCAAGTTCAATTAAAAATTCTCGTTTTTGTTTGTTTAAGAAATTTTTAATCTTACTTCTGGCATTTGAAGTTTTTGCAATCTTTAACCAGTTTTCATTTGGCCCAACAGAATTTTGTGATGTCTTAATCTCAACCAAATCGCCAGTTTTTAATGTATAATCCAGTGGTCTTATTTTTCCATTGACGATAGCTCCAACTGTTTTTTCACCAATTTTAGTATGAATTCTAAAAGCGAAATCAAGTGGTGTAGCTCCTGCAGACAAATCTATAATGTCGCCTTTTGGAGAAAACACATAAACATTAGCATTCAAAATATCATCGGTAAAGATATCCAATATTTCTTCATCGGAACCAGATTCTTCTGTGTAACGAATTAATTCTGAGAACCAACGAAGTTTCGAAGAAACAATTGTTTCAATGTTCTTCTTGGAAAATCCTGGTGAGTTTTCTTTGTATGCCCAGTGAGCAGCTACCCCTTTTTCAGCGATTTCATCCATTTCTTTGGTTCTTATTTGAATTTCAAATATTTTACCACGATTCACTACGGTCGTATGCAGTGATTGATACATATTCGGTTTTGGCATCGCAATATAATCTTTGAATCGTCCGGGGACTGGTACAAATTTAGAATGTACAATTCCGATTGCACGATAACAATCACTGATGCTATCCACAACAATTCTTAACGCTAGTAAATCGTTAATTTCTTCAAAATCAACATCTTTATTTTTCATCTTATAATATACAGAATGAATATTTTTTATTCTTCCTTTGATTTCAAACGCAAAGTGTTCAGCGGTTAATAACACCGTTAAATCTTGTTCCATGTGTTCCACATCCGCTTCACGATTTCCTTTTTTATCAGATAATAATTTTGCAATATCTTGATATTCAGCGGGATATAAATATTTAAATGATAAATCTTCGAGTTCCGCTTTTAATCTGTACATCCCTAAACGATGAGCAATTGGAGCGAAAATATCTAAGGTTTCTCTGGAAATTCTAGTTTGTCTCTCATCGTCTAGATAACCTAGTGTTCTCATATTATTCAATCTATCGGCTAATTTAACAAAAATAACTCGAATATCTTTTGCCATTGCCAAAACCATTTTTTGATGGTTTTTTACTTGTTGGCTCGCCTTTGTTCCCTCATATTGTAGTAAATCTAATTTTGTTAACCCTTCTACAATATCAGCGACTTCTTCGCCAAAGTTTGTCTTTATTTCTTGATAATTTGTATTGGTGTCTTCGATAACATCATGCAGTAATCCAGATACAATTGTATTTGGATCTACTCGGTATTCCCCTAATGTGATAGCGACATCACGAGGATGTACAATATAGGGTTGTCCGGATTTACGAAGTTGCCCAGAATGTTTATCATATGCATAGACAAAAGCACGCCAGATAAAATCAAGGTGTGTTGGTTGGGATAGATATTTAGTTATCACCTCTTCAAGGGGTTTATAAATATCCTCTTTGGTCATGGTTCCTCCTAATATTGCATCAATACTTTAATTGGAAAGTCTTTAATTTTTTCTCTACCATTTAATTCTACTAATTCGATCATGAACCCTAGTCCAACAAGCGTTCCACCTGCTTCTTGCACCAATTTAACAGTTGCTTCAACAGTGCCACCTGTTGCTAACAAATCGTCCATAATAACCACTCTATCGCCTTTTTTAATTGCATCTTTATGCATGCATAGTGTGTTGGTTCCATATTCCAATGAATAATCATAGGTCAACACTTCTCGCGGAAGTTTTCCTGGTTTTCTAACAGGAACAAATCCTGCCTTAATTGCAGTAGCAACTGGAGCTCCTATGATAAATCCTCTTGCATCTGGCCCTATAACAACATTTGCTTTTTGTTCTATTGCAAATTGAGCCAATTCGTCAATAGCTGCTTTGAAAGCTTCTCCATTGCCAATTAATGGTGTAATATCTTTAAATTGAATTCCCTCGATAGGGAAATTAGGAACATTCGTAATATAGTCTTGAAATTTCATTGTTATGCCTCCAATTCTTCTAAAATATAAGATCTAATATGAGAAATATAGTCAAAATACAACAAGTCGATTATTTTCTTCTTTTCTGCTAATTCATTATAAGTTGGTGAATTTTGCAATTCGGTTTTAATAGCATCTTCACGAACCACGTAATACCCATCTTCTCTTGAAATCAGGTTTAACTCGATAAAAATCTTTATTGCGTATTTCAGTACTAACTGATTGAATTCAATTCTTCGAAGTAAAACATCCAACTTGAATTCTTTAATTTCTTTTAACATTTGATAAATTTTGCCCAATTCTCTTTTCAAAACAACTTTATTCAAATTTGCTTTAATTTTTTGAGGACTTATCACAAATGTATTATTGGTATTATGATGTTTGATATATTCTTTAAAATCATTTTCCAACACAATGGAGTCATTGATTTCTAAGTAATTATTCTTAATCCACGATACTTCGTAAAGAAAATATTCGGAAGACCGAAAATCTAAGACTTGAAGATCTTTGCACTCAACATCTTTAATCATCAATTGAATTTTTTTTCGATTACGATAATTATTCACGGTCAGACCAGCCACGAGATTAATAGCGTCTCCAGCTTCTAACGAATAATAATACTCTAAACTATTAAAGTACAATGCATCAAACTTCATTCCATGGCAATCCAGTACTAATTTTGTATGTTTTTCACCAAGAATTTGTTTTCTCGATATTCGTAAATCTTTAAACAAATAGCTTGCTGTGAAGAAGGAACGATCTTGAATGTATTGAATGGTTTCAATGTCAAGATTACAGAGATCCACTTCCATGTCAACCTCTAAAACTGGAGCATTACCAACAAGTGCTAAGGAGTTTAATCCAGTTCTTAAATTGTCAATATTCGATTCTAACACTTGAAGCCCTGCGGCTTGTGAATGCCCACCATAACGAAGTAGATATTTCTGGTTTTCATGAAGCATGTCCAAAATATTTTCATCTCCAAATGACCTCATGGAACCTTTTCCAATACCTTCACTATCAATTGTAATAATTAAGGAAGATTTTTGATATTTTTCAACAATTCGTTGTGCACAAATACCAATCACACCTTCGTGCAATTTATCACTTGCTATCACAATCACTTTATCCATTGGATTGACTAATTTTTCACATTGCTTAAAGGATTCTTCGGTTAATTTTTTTCTTGATGCATGATTTTTTTCAATTTTAAGAATCAAATCATTAGCATCTTTATGACTATCTGTTACCAATAATTTTACAGCGTCCAATGCTTTTCCAAGCCGTCCACTACTATTGATCTTTGGAGCTATCTTAAACGAGATGGCTGTTACATTGATAATCTCTAAATTGGAAAATTCAATTAATTTGCGTAACCCTAAGTTATTCGTATTTTTTAACGACTGAATCCCTAGATTCACAATCGCTTGATTTTCTTCTTTCAGTGGCATTAAATCGGCAACGGTACCAATCATTGCTAAATCATAAAATTCTTCCGCAGCTTGACCAATTAGCGCTTGTGCTAATTTAAAAGCAACCATTACTCCTGCAATTTCCTTAAATGGATAATTCGGACTTAAATGGGTGTGTACGATGGCATAAGCTTCAGGAAGTACTTTTCCAATCTCGTGATGATCGGTTATGATTGTATCAATTCCATGTTTATTTAATTCCGCAATTTCATCTATACAAGTGACCCCATTATCAACTGTAATCACCAATGATATGTTCATTTTAACAATATATTCCACAGCGTGCATGTTGAGTCCATATCCATCGATAAATCGATTTGGCAAGTCATAATACACATCAGCATTCATTTTCTTTAATGTACGATACAGTACCGAAATAGAGCAGATACCATCACAGTCATAATCACCAAAAATCATAATTTTCTCATGATGTTCAATAGCGGATAGTATTCGTGATTTTGCTTTCAAAATATCATTTAAAAGATAGGGATCATTTAAAGATTCTTCTCCCATAGAAAAGAACGATTCATAATCGGTTATGTCTCGATTTTTTAGTAACGTTTTGAAAATCAAATCGTTTGGAACAACTTCATCTACTTTCGTTTTCCAAACATATTTATTCTTTAACAATATTATCCCTCTTTCTATTTCATACAATTATACTAGAATTAGCCCTTAATTAATACAGTAAGTCGAAAAATAATTAGAATTTTAAAGAAATGTCTAATGACTTATAAGAATGGGTTAAGGCTCCAACAGAGATTGTATCCACACCTGTTTTGCAAACAGATGTGATGCGATCTAAGGTCATGTTTCCGGATGCTTCTAATTGCTTAACGTGGTTATTGATGATGACACATTCTTTCATAAGTTCATCTGACATATTATCTAGCATAATAATATCAGCACTGGTGTTCATCGCTTCTTTGAATGATTCTAAATTTTCTACTTCCACTTCTATTTTCATATCTGAGCCAACTTGTGAACGAACGATAGCAACTGCTTTTGTAATAGAACCTACTGCTTTGATATGATTATCTTTTAACATTACCATATCACTTAAATTCATTCGATGATTGGTTCCACCACCATCTACTACAGCTTGTTTTTCTAGCACACGTAACAAAGGAGTCGTTTTTCTAGTGTCTAAAATTTTTGTGTTATAACCTATTGTTTTATCTACAAATGTTTTTGTCATTGTAGCGATACCAGACATTCGTTGTAAGAAATTCAGTCCTACTCGTTCACTCATTAATATGGATTTTGTATTTCCTTTAACCGTCGCGATAATATCCCCAATTACAACGTTTTCCCCATTTTGTTTTAATACAATAAACTCGGTATTTGGATCGATAACATGAAAGGTTTCTTTACAAACATCAATACCGGATATAACCCCAGCTTCCTTCGCAATAAACGACCCATTGGATTGTTCGTTTGAAAACAAATATTGACTGGAAACATCTTTGGTAGGTATATCCTCTTTAAGGGCATTTTTTATAATTGTTTGGATTTCTTTATTCATCAAATTCATCTCCTAATTTCAAATTCAATTGTTCGTGGAAATTCATTTTCTTAGTACTCTTCACTAATTTAATCCATTTTGCACTTCGTCCTTTTCCCAAAGGGCGTATTTTTTGTTCTTCAAAAAGTCTCTTTAATGTTCGATTAATGGTCGAATCTGAAATCAATGGATGCCGTTCACGAATTTCATCTTTTGCAAAGATATCACCTAATTTCATAATGGTGTTTTCAATATAATCCGATTTTGAAATTTCAAGTTTGGATTCGTATTCAAAATCACGAGCTTTTTCGGAAAGATTAAAATAGGATTCCGTGTAAATTTTTATAAAAAATCTTACAAGCGGCATAATTTCTGCGAGACCTTCTGCCCACTGAAATTTACATTTGCTCAAAGCCTCCAATAGCTCTGTTTTGTAAAGGTGTACTTTCGCAAAAAAAGAAATATAATTGCAAACAATAAATCCTTCTTGAATCATTAGAATATACAGTAATAAAATTCCAATAACCTCATTTTTATTTCCGATATATATATCCATATTTATGAAATCTACAATAAAGTTAATATTTAGAATAAGCGGTTCATAGCTATCTTCTTTTTTTACAACAATAAATTCACGAATTAACTCTTCGAGTTTCTCTCTCATAGAATTGGATTCTTTAGAAATCAAAGAATGTGTACTTGTTTTAAATTTTCGATATTGAATTTTATCCAATCCAGATACACTTTGGAATAAAATTTTAACTAAATCATTCACTTCAACAACCGTTAAAGCAAATGGTTCTAGTGAACGGTCACGAATGTGTCTAAAGATAAAGATTAAATTTTTATATAGTTGTTCGGCGCTGTTTTTCGCAACGGTAGAATCCAGTAGTAATGTCCTCATACGAGATTCTGTAATTTTATATTCTGGGAAAAACACTCGCAAGAACGCATAAGCATCTGCATCCGAAATTGATTTTGAAATATAATCATAATTGGATTCAAATAGTTCTTGATAATATTCATTCTTACCCATTTGATAATACAGTTTCGTTGTTTTTAAAAACACATCACTTGGAACTGGATTTCGTTTGATTGTTTTAATACAATTCATAGTTCATCTCCATAGTACATAGTTTATAGAAATATTATACTATTTTTAACAGAAAAACATAGTCAAAAATGATAATTTGATATTAATTAGCAAAGAAAAAGGCGGTTCGACCCGCCTTAAACATAGTCTTCAATCATTCCGTAATTATGGAATAGTAAAATCCAGGGAGCCAATTCATCGTTGTTTCATAGAAACTTGATGTTGTTAAATTCGTACTTAATACCGATGTTACGGTATCATTCAATGTGAAATTTGATGCGGAACTAAGATATAAATCCGTATACACATTAACATTAAAATCTCCACCTGCTGCTGGGCCTACAATCAATACTTTGTCGCCAACAACGGTATCACTGTAATTGGAATCTATTACAATTTTTTCAAACTCTGAATCCCAATTCTCTCCAACATAGCCGCCAATATATACTTGATCTAATTCCAAAGTGCTTCCATCTACCGATATATCAGATGCAACAAAATTGTTGCGATGAGTTCCACTGTTGTTATAACCAATAAATCCACCTACGGATACGCTTTGTTCGTTTAAAGAAACAGAGATCGTTGTTTTTACAATATTATATTCTATGAACACTTGAGTATCATCTATTAGATTCTCGACACCAATCAATATTCTTCCTGCAAAATTATGACCAATTAACCCACCAACATAAAGAGGAAAATCTCCACCAATTACATTCAATGCAACGTCAGAGTAATTGTTTGAAATATTGGATTTAAATGTCTTGCCAATCAATCCACCAATGTAGCCGACGTTCTTAGAAACAACATCTATAGTTCCACTCACCACGTTTCCATCCACGTTGCTAGGCACATACAAATTTTCTTCCGTACTAGTACTAGAGTGAACTCTTCCTTGAGAAACCCCTAATAACATTCCTATATAAGAATTCGAATCCGTGTTATGAATATCAATTACACCAGATACTGTAACGTTTTCCACATCACCAGTAATTAAACCAGCCAATCCACCTACATAGGTGATAAAATTTGTTTGAAAAGTAATATCGACATTGGTAAGATTTAAATCATATATATTTCCAAGTACATATCCAAACAATCCATTGTGCGTGTTATCCGTAGAAATAGTTAACCCAAAGAATTGCGCCTTTCACGTTCTTATAAAGAAGTATTCCTATGATTATTACTCCAAGCATT
>CAZSVN010000005.1:0-11686 GCA_964610285.1 uncultured Candidatus Izemoplasmatales bacterium | reverse complement strand
ACCGTTGCCATTGAAATTTCCAAAAAATGGTTGCGTAAAACTTCCAATTGGTGTACATTCGATTCCAGCTAAATCCAAATCAGAACTAAGTATATAGGATTTATTCATTTCCATTGCCTGTAATTCACTGATAGAATTTATTTCAATAAAATTTTCATAATCTATCGTTGTTGTTACTGAGGTTTCAGTTGTGGTTGTTTGATTCAAACCAAGCAAATCACAACTCGTTAATGTCAGTGCGATTACACTAATCGCAATTATAATTAATATTTTTTTCATTTTGTCATCTCCAAGTTTAAATTGTATTCTATTTATATGTTGTTATTGTGATTTAGAACAGCGTTTGCTGTACAACAGCTTCATCTAAATCATCTTCATCATCTTCATCATTATTTGAATTCTCATAATCGGTTGAATAATTTTTATCTTCTATCTCATATTCTTCCTCATCTTCGTCTTCATCCAATAATCTTCTTGCACTATCCAAGTCTTCATCATCCTCTTCTGTTTCTGGTTCTTCGACTTGTTGCGCACTAGAAATAATTTTTTCTAGTTCATATAATACATCTTGATTATCATCAACGACATCTTCTTCCTCTTCTATAGATACCGCCAACTTATTTAAAATTTCATCAGCATCTTGAACATTGTCTTTGTCAACTAATAATAAAATTGGCTTCTTAGATTGAGGAATATATGGAATCCCGTATTCGTAACGGTCTGGTTTTAATTCTTCTGCAGGCACGATAACTTCAGCGGTTTCTCCAATAATTCGTATGGATAAAAATTCTTTCAAACGGAAGATATTCTCAGAAATCATTCCAACAAATTTATAAGGATTACTCTTCACTGCTTTTAATCTAAGTTTTCCCTTTGCTGGACGGTGACTAGTATCGATATTTTGAGTGAATTCTCGAATTAAACCACCACGATTCGTTAAGAAAATCACTTCATCTTTGTTAATATGTGTCGTATATTTTGCACTCACTAATTTATCGTCACGAAGATTAATTCCTTTCACACCTTTCGCATTTAAAGACTGAACAGGAACTTCTTCATAGGAATATTTCAATAAATAACCGTTTTCTGTAGCCAAAACAATATCTCTGTCATATTCTTCCCTTAAGTCCACGGATACCAATGGATTGATTTTACTTGCAGGAATACAATTATAAGTTCGATTTATTCTAGTTTTTGAGAATTCCTCAATCATGACTTGTTTGATTTGACCTTCTTGGTTTGCCAATAAAACAGCTTTTTCAGTATCGAAATTCTTGACAACTAAAAAGTCTACTACTTTTTCAGAAGGTTCTAAATGGGCAAAATTACTGATGTATTCTCCATTGTCGCGCCATTTTAAATCTGGCACTTTGTAGGCTGGTAATAAGATAAAATTACCATAGTTTGTAAAGATAATGATTTGATCTCTAGTATTCAATGTACATTGTTTTAATACCAAATCATTTTCTTTTAATCCTGTTTCACTTTGGGTAGCTTGGAATGATTTTAAAGAAGAACGTTTGATATATCCATCTTTTGAGATTACAAACTTCACTTCTTCATTTTCAATCAATTCTTGTTCATCAATTTCTACTCGTTCTACTTCATCTTGGATTTCTGTTTTTCGTTTTACAGGATACAACTCTAGAATTTCTTCTAATTCATTGATGATAACCGCTTCTAATTCGCTCTCATTGGTTAATATTTTCTGTAAACGATTGATTAGTTTGGTTAATTCTGCAGCTTCTTTTCGCATTTCTGATACATCCGTAGTAGACAATCGGTATAATTGTAATGATACAATTGCATCCGCTTGAACCTCAGTGAAATTAAAGGTGTTAATTAATGCGTTGATGGCATCTTTTTTGCCTAATGATTGTCTGATTACAGCGATTACTTCATCCAACACATCAACCATGTTTAAAAATCCTAAAACGATGTGTTTGCGCTTCTCTGCTTTACGAAGTTCAAAATTAGACCTGTTTCGGATTACTTCTTTTTGATGTTGAATAAACTCATCCATAATTTCTACCAAAGATAGAAGTTTTGGACTTCTTTGGCAGATTGCTACCATATTATAATTAAAGGTTACTTTTAAATCCGTGTTTTTAAATAAATATGCCAAAATAACATCAGAAGGAATTTCTTTTTTTAAGGTAATGACGATGCTAAGCCCATCCCGGTCAGACATATCTTTGACTTCTAAAATTCCATCTATTTTACGTTTGATACGAATATCATCTATTTTACGAACAAGTTCCGATTTATTCACTTCGAATGGAATTTCTTCAATTACCAAAGAAGTATCTTCAATCTTCACTTTACTCTTAATAACAACTTTTCCTTTACCAGTTAAAAAAGCTTTCTTGATTTCATCTTTTCCTTCTGCAATTCCACCAGTAGGAAAATCAGGACCTTTGATAAACGCTAATAAATCATCCACATTAGATTCTGGATGCTTTGTTCTATAAATAACAGCTTTTAAGACCTCTGTAAGGTTGTGAGGTGGTATATTTGTTGCATACCCAGTTGCCATACCTTGAGAGCCATTAACGAGCAGGTTCGGGAATTTTGCGGGTAATACGATAGGTTCCAATTCACAATCATCAAAATTTGGCACAAAAGTTACGGTTTTCTTGTCAATATCACGCAATAAAGCTTCTGAAAAGACGGATAGCCTTGCTTCTGTGTAACGCATAGCAGCTGCGGGGTCATTATCAATAGACCCATTGTTCCCGTGCATATCGATTAATAAGCTATTGGTTTTCCATGATTGACTCATACGAACCATAGCATCATAAACAGATTGATCCCCATGAGGATGGAATTTACCAATCACATCTCCAACAATTCTAGCGGATTTTTTATAAGGCTTTGTAGAACCCATTCCGAGTTCATTCATCGCGTATAAAATTCTTCTTTGAACTGGTTTCAATCCATCTCTGACATCCGGCAATGCACGTTCTTGAATAATATATTTAGAATATTTTCCAAAACGATCACCGACGATTTTTTCTAAATTCATTGGGACAATATTTTCTACGAAATCATCAATTTTAGATTTTATTGATTTACTCATTCATCGTCACCCCAATCTCAAAATCATCGTCATTTTCAAACGATACAAAATTATCTATCCATTCTTTACGAGGTTCAACATTATCACCCATTAGTACTGAAATACGTTGTTCTGCCTCTGATAAATCGTCAATCTTAATTAGAATCAATGCTCTAGTCCTTGGATCCATAGTGGTTTCCCATAATTGATTCGAGTTCATTTCACCAAGTCCTTTATATCGTTGAATCGAATAGTTCTTCATCTTTTTACAAATATTTTCTCTTTGGATTTCATCCCAAGCATATTGTTCTTTTTTTCCGTTGCTTATTTTATAGAGTGGTGGTAAAGCTATATACAACTTTCCTGCTTCAATTAATTCTGGCATGTAACGGAAAAAGAACGTGATTAACAGCACTTGAATATGTGCTCCATCCGTATCGGCATCGGTCATAATAATGACTTTATTATAATTGGCTTTAGAAAGATTAAAATCACTACCAATACCACTACCAATCGTACTAATGATTGTGGATATTTCTTCGTTTTTCAATACATCTTCCATTTTTTGCTTTTCCGCATTAATTACTTTTCCTCGAAGTGGTAGTATTGCTTGAAATCTTCGATCTCTACCTTGTTTAGCAGATCCACCTGCTGAATCACCTTCGACTAAAAACAATTCATTAATCTTTGCATTTTTAGTACTTGCAGGAGCTAATTTCCCAGATAATATTGTTTCTTGTTTTTTAATTTTTTTAACGAGTCTTGCATCATCTCTTGCTTTTCTAGCTGCGTCCCATGCTTGTCTTGCTTTCACTGCTTTTTCGATTAGCTTATTAGAAATTGCTGGGTTTTCAACTAAAAAGATATTTAGTTTTTCTGAGACAATAGATTCCACAGTAGGTCTTGCTTCTGGTGAACCCAATTTATTCTTGGTTTGTCCTTCGAATTGTAAAAGATTTTCAGGAATGCGAATAGAAATAATCGCTGTTAATCCTTCTCGAACATGAGTTCCTTCTAGAGAATTATCTCTTTCTTTGATGAGATTCATTTTACGACCATAGTCGTTAAATATCTTTGTAAATGCAGATTTAAACCCGGTTTCATGAGTTCCGCCATCTCTTGTTCGTATATTGTTCACAAAAGAGATGAGATTATCGGAATAAGATTTTGTATATTGAAATGCAACTTCTACTTCGATATCATTTGTTTTACCCATAAAATATACAGGTTTATGTAGTGGTCCTTTATTTTTATTTAAATATTCAGCATATTCTTTTATTCCATTTTCATAGACAAACATTTTACGTTGTTTGGATCGGTGGTCAATAAGTTGCATTTTTAACCCTTTGATTAAAAATGCACTTTCTCGAATACGTTCTTCCAGTGTTTGGAAATTAAATAACGTCGTAGAAAAAATAGAAGAATCCGGTTTGAATAAAACTTCCGTTCCATTCTTCTTGGTTTCACCCATAACAATTAAGTCTTTAACTTTTTTTCCACCATTTTCAAAACGCATTTTATATATTAATCCATCACGATATACTGTGACTTCTAAGTATTCGCATAAGGCGTTGACTACAGAAGCACCTACTCCATGTAGCCCTCCTGCAACTTTATACGCTCCATCTGCACCAAATTTACCACCTGCATGCAGTTTTGTAAAGATAAGTTCTACCCCAGTAATTCCAGATGAATGCATGTCAACAGGCATTCCTCTTCCATCATCTGATACACAAACAGAATTATCTTCAAATACTTCTACCTTGATCGTTTTCCCATATCCAGCCAATACTTCATCTATGGAGTTGTCAATTACTTCCCATACTAAATGATGAAGGCCTCTAGTATCAGTTGAGCCAACGTACATTCCTGGACGTTTTCGAACTGCCTCTAAGCCTTCAAGGATTTGTAAAGATTTTGCGTTGTATTCGTTATTCGTTTTTGCCATAAAACAAGCTCCTTAGTAATTCTATTAATATTATATCAAATTTCTGAAGATTTTTCTTTATTTTTATAGTTTTTTTTGGTATAATTTGCTCGATTAGGAGGAACACTATGTTAAAATACGTTTTCATTATAGTTGCATATTTGTTGGGTTCAATTCCTTTTTCATATTTACTAGGCAAAACCATTAAACATGAAGATATTCGAAAATATGGTAGCGGTAATTTAGGAACCACAAATGCATACCGTGTTTTTGGAAAAATAATTGGTACTTGTGTACTAATTCTTGATACTTTAAAAAGTGGTTTGTTGGTGTATTTATTCAAAAACGAAATTATTTTCGCGGGTGTCGAATTATTTCCACCGCTGGTTTATGGCTTTGCATCGATGCTCGGTCATGTATTCCCAGTTTGGTTCAAGTTCAAAGGCGGTAAAGGTGTCGCCACAGCATTTGGTTTATTACTAGCATATTCGCCCTGGTTAGCTCTTATCATGGTTACATTATTCATACTGATACAGTTGATCACTCGATACGTTTCTGTTGCTTCTTGCGGAGCTACATTAATTGCTGGAATTGTAGGATTTATTCTCTTCCTGACTGGTAACTATCCTGACTTTGATTGGGTTTTCGTAATTATTCTATTCTTAGCAATATCATTAATATTTGTCCGCCACCGATCGAATTTTGAAAGAATTCGAAATGGCACGGAAAGTAAAATCAAGCTTTCCGCTAAATTAGATAAATTATTTAAGAAAAAAAATAGCCAATAATTGGCTATTTTTATTTTGCTTGCTTCATAGATTGCATAACTTGACGAACTTGTTTCTCAGATGGTTTTCTACCCATTTGAGCCATCATAGCTCTAATCATATTTTCGTTAATTGGTGGATTTTTTTCCAAGTATTTTTGGAAATATTTTCTTGATAAGAAAAAACCAACTACCGCCCCGATTAACAATGTTACAACCGGTATAACAATTTCTGCCCAAAGTGGCATAAAATCACTCCCTTTTACATATCACAGACTATTTTATCAAACAAGTTATTATAATTCAAGAAATATTGTCATTTGTTTTAAAAAAACAATTTAATTGTTTACAAAAACACTATTCACTGTTAAAATATATGTGGTTAAAAATAGTTCTTCGGGAGGAAAATATATTATGCCAAGAAAAATTTTAGATACTTGTATTGCTTGTGGTACATGTAAAGCGGAATGTCCAGTTGATTGTATTACAGAAGGCGATATCTATGTTATTGATGCAGATGCATGTATTGACTGTGGTGTTTGCGAAGTAAATTGCCCAGTTGAATGTATTATTGTTGAATAATTTGACAATTTAATCCATAAAAAATAGCGAAAAAAATCGCTATTTTTTATTTGCCTTAAAACTATTTTTTAAAATATGAAGAAAGTTTTTTTAATGAAGAAATAAGTAGTTCATCTTCTTCGATTTTCAAATCGTTGAAAATGGAATTAATCATTTCATTATGAAAATCATTATGTTTCTCAAGTACTTCCTCTGCTTTAGGAAGAACTCCAACAACCACTTTTCGTCTATCTTCCGGATCTCGTTCTCTTGTCACGTATCCTTTTTGATACAGAGTATTTACAGATACTGTTAAAGAACCTACAGTTATACCTAATTTATTTGCAATATTGGTCATCGTGGGTGGCTCTACAATTGTGATTGCTTCTAAAACATGAATCTCACTCATAGATAGCTTCACATTTTTTTCTTTCAAGCTTTCCCCTTCGATTGCTAATATTCGATTAAATATGTCAACTAGTAGTTCATTTACAATTGCTCTAGCTTCTCTTAATTTACTATTTTCTTCGTTCAATATATCCTACCCCCATTGTTCCAGGACCTGCATGACAACCAACTACTGGTGTTAATGGAATCAATAAAACATCTTTTAATCCTTCACTTTCGTAATCTTCTTTGATTTCAAACATATCCTTTAAATTATTTGTATAGATAATGAAAGGAATCACGTCTTTCCCTTTTGTTTCAGAAAGCAATCGTTTTTTCAATTCTTCTCTAGCCTTTGATGTTGTTCTGATTTTTACTATTGTTTCAACTTTACCACCCTTAGATACTTCTAAAAGCGGTTTAATTTTTAATAGAGAACCTAGCAATCCACTTGCGTTCGATAAACGACCGTTTTTCACTAAATATTTTAGTGTGTCTACACACACATAAATATGATTATGATCTCTAATATAATCCAACTCTTCAAAGATTTCTTCAACTGTTTTTCCTTTGTCTGCCATTTTCTTAGCAGTCATCGCCATAAATGCTTCTACATAAGATAATGAGACAGAATCATAAATGTGAACTTTAATATCCACCATATTTGCTGCCAAAACTGCATTTTGATAGGTTCCACTAAGTTCTCTAGAAATAGTAATAATAAGCAATTCATCGTACCCAGCATTATGCATTTCTTGATACATTTCAACCAAGTATCCAGTACTTGTTTGCGCTGTATGAATATCTAAATCTGGGTTTTTAACCAATTGATTATAGAAATTCTCAGCATCAATATCAATGAAGTCTTCAAATTCTTTTTCCTCAATAACTAACAATGATCTAAATTTTCGAATTTCTTTATCATGTACTAAATAATCAATACCTGAATTTCCACATACTGCCACACCAATTTTGCTCATAATGTCTCCCTTTTTTATTTGCATATCAAATATTTTGAATTTCAAATATATTTTAACATAAAACATTATTTAATTCAAGCATTTTACAAAGAAAAAAGCCAAGAAATCTCAGCTTTAAAATTCTTTATATGGATTTGTATCAATTCTCGATTCCACAAAACAAATATCTGGGAATTTTTGATGCAAATCTTGAATGACTTTTTCGACAAAAACAACTTCTACATGATGTCCAACATCGATTAAAGTAATACCAAGCTGAATCGCATCGACCGCCGTATGATAGGTAATATCACCGGTCAAATATACATCACAATTATGTTTTTTAGCAGCGTACATATGTTGACTACCACTACCGCCAGAAATTGCGATTTTTTCAACAAATTTATCGGTATTTCCAATGACCTTAACAGTCGATAAGTGGAATATATTTTTTACGTTTTGGATAAATTCATCCATGGATACTTTAGAAACAGAACCATAACGTCCTATATTGTATTCTTCATCCAATAATTGAGGATTCTGGATGTTTAGTTTCTTTGCAAGTGTATCGTTCATACCACCACTGGCTTGATCAAAATTGGTGTGTGCAGAATAACAAGCGATGTTGTGTTGAATGAGGTTCTTAATGATCCACCCTCTTGGGGAATCAAATACGATGTTTTGAACTGGTTTTAACATCAATGGATGATGGGAAATAATCAGATCAACTTTGTGTTTTATGGCTTCTTTCACGACATCCTTGGTAACATCTAATGTGACCAATACTGTTTGTACTTTTTGATTTAATGTTCCTATTTGCAATCCACAGTTATCCCACTCATAAGCTAAATCTACGGGATACATGGATTCAAAATATTTGATAATTTCGATAGAATTCAAGAGATTACCTCCTTTAATACGTGTATTCTTTCTTCTAAACTAGATTGACTCTCTTTGGTTTTTGCTTGTTTTAAAGCCTGTTCCAATTTTTGTATCAACTTATGGATATATTCTTTAAAAATATCCGTGCTGTCCTTGATAATAATCGGTCCAAATTCCAATTCTACAGCTGACAACTTCATGTCTCCGGGTTCAGCAACAATGATTTGATAAAATTTCGATTTGTCTTTAATAATCTCTTCAGCTACAATTTGAAATTGATGGTCTTGAAGATGTTTTCTTAACGCTTCTTGGTCTGAATTTGGCGATAAAACAAATCTTTTCACATGTTTAACGTCTGCGTTTTTTAAGATATCTACGATTAGTCTACCACCCATGCCCAATATGGAAACAACATCAATTTCTGGATTTAAATAAGACAATCCATCTGCCAGTAATGTTTCTACCGTTACCTGTTCCAGTTCTATGTTTGTTATTGCATTCTTTAGTGGATATTCTTTATTATCAGATGCAATTGCTTTTTGAACAAACCCTTGTTTTATTGCATAAATAGGTAGATACCCATGATCGGTACCGCAATCTGCTAAACAATAAAACCCATTTAGATATTTTGCGGATTCTTTCAATCTTTTAGAAATCATTATTTATGGTATCCATTATGGAAATCTTTCAATTTTTTTGATCTAGTTGGAGTTCTAAGTTTACGGATAGCTTTTGCTTCAATTTGACGAATTCTCTCTCTGGTCACATTGAATTCTTTCCCAACTTCTTCCAACGTTCTAGATTTTCCATCTAATAACCCAAATCTCATTCTTAAAACTTTTTCTTCACGGTCAGTCAACGTACCTAATGCCGAATCCAATTCTCTTTTTAACATCTCTTTAGAGGTATACTCATATGGAGTTAAAATATCGGTATCTGCAATAAAATCTCCCAAAGAAGAATCTTCTTCTTCTCCAACAGGAGATTCCAAAGAAATTGGTTCTTGAGCAGTTTTTTGAATTGCTTGAACTCGTTCAACCGTAATGCCCATTTCTTCCGCTACTTCTTCTTGAGAAGGTTCTCTTTTTAATTTTTGAGTCAATGTTCTTTGGGTTCTTACCATCTTATTAATGGTTTCAACCATATGAACAGGAATACGTATGGTTCTTGCTTGATCCGCAATTGCTCTAGTGATTGCTTGGCGAATCCACCAGGTTGCATAGGTCGAAAATTTGTATCCTTTTGTATAATCAAATTTTCCAACAGCTTTGATTAGTCCCATATTACCTTCTTGAATTAAATCCAAGAATTGCAATCCTCTAGATACATATCTTTTTGCAATAGAAACAACCAAACGAAGATTCGCTTCAACTAATTTTTGACTAGCAAATTCTCCACGCATCATCACTTCATCGTATTCGAGCATTTCTTCTCTAGAAATATCAATTGCTTGTTCGCGTTTGTATTCAATTTCTAACTTAGCTCTTTTGGCACGGTCCACTAAAACAGCTAATTCATATTCTTCTTCACCAGTCAGTAATTCTACCCGACCGATTTCTTTTAAGTACATTCTAACCGGGTCATCAACTTTGATAGAAACCATAGAATCAAATTGCTTTTCTTTCATCAATTCTTCTTCGATTTCTTTTGAAAAATCTCTATTTATTTCGATATCTCTTTTTTTGATATCGCCTTCTTCAGTGAATTCATCTAAACTCACCATATTCTTGGTTTTCTTTTCATTTGCAATCATGTCAAAAAACTCAACAGGAAGAACACCTCTTAAAGCCAATTCTTTTACTATTTCATCAAACTCATCTGATTTTCTGTCTAGATAGTGAAAGATTTGTTCAATGGTTAACTTACCCTCTTTTTCAAAAAGTTCACTTAATCTATCAATAATTTGCTTCTGGTTCATGATTTCTCCCTTCAATTTTTAAACTGTTCACTTGTTTTTGTTTTGCTAGAATATCTTTCTTGTACTTAAAATATTCGTCTTTAAGACCCAATGCATATAGTTGTTTGGAATCATTCTCTAATTCTTCAATTTCTAGTTCTAATTTCGCAATTTGAAGAATTTGAATACAAGATTCAAAATCTTCTACATTATACTCATAATTTGGCCTTAGCAACAATTTTTCAAGCGACTTATTTAGTTTGTCTGTCAAATCTGCTTTCAGTACGCCGATTGCAGATGCTTCATCCTGGCCTAATGTTTCACATTTCAATCTAGCTGTTAGAATGATTATCCGAATATCCATGTCTTGGAACTCTAATTGATTAAACCGATCATTTACAACTGTTCGATAACTGATATCTTTTAAATAGTAATTCAGTATTGTTTTTTCAGCTTCACGATATCTCGGCTTCAAAATTTTAATTTCACTCTGTCTTGAAGCGATTTTTTGAAACTTCTCGATGATTCGGTTATCAATTTGATATTGCTGATAATCTTGGATCAATGTTTGAATATCAACTAATGTATCACTGGAAAATTTTTGAAAATAGATTTCTCTTATCATTCCCGATGTTGTCGCAAAAAAATCAAATAATTTATTTTTTGCACTTTCAATTTGGGCTGGTTTTGTTAAATCTTTATTTTCAATAATCATCTTGTAAATAAAGTCATATTGGTCTAATTGATTGTTTTCAAGATAATATTTAAAATCATCGTGCTGTGTCATATATTCGTCTGGGTCAACCCCTTGAGGCATCAGGACGATTTTAACATTTAATTGAGCTTTTTCTAACAATTTTAAAGCCTTATAGGTTGCTTCTCTACCAGCTCTATCCCCATCAAAACAGATGATGACATTGTCTGTATATTTTTTGATTAATAATGTTTGGTCAATGGTAAGCTGTGTTCCCATAGAGCAAACAGTTTCTTTTACTCCAGAGATACTCGCTTTGATAACATCCATATAGCCTTCCATAAGAACCAAACGATTATTGGACCTTATATAAGGCAATGCTCTATGGAGGTTATATATCAATGTTCCTTTACTAAATAGTTCTGTAAAAGGAGTATTGACGTATTTTGCAGGATTATTATTATCACCAAACACTCTACCACTAAACGCAACAAGTCGTTTGTTTTCATCGTAGATTGGGAACATAATACGATCTCTAAATAAGTCATAATAATT
>CAZSVN010000004.1:0-22903 GCA_964610285.1 uncultured Candidatus Izemoplasmatales bacterium | reverse complement strand
CTTTTTGGTAAGCTTGTTTTTCTGTAGCATTCACTAAATACAGAAAGAACTCATCTCCACCAATACGATAATAGCTTATATCTTCTTCTACGTACGAGTTAAATTTTTTTCCTAGTTGTTCCAAAAATCGATCTCCTACACGGTGGCCAAATATGTCATTGATTCTTTTAAAGTTATCAATATCAAAATAAATTCCATAGGAATGGTCAGATGATGTTACATTCCCAAGATGTTTTCTTAGCGCATCTTTCGTAAATAGATTCGTCATTTCATCTTTGTATGTTCTTTGATAAAATACGATTGCATCAGGAGTCTTATCACTAATCCAATTAATCCTTCCAAAAATAAGCTCATTCTTGTTATGTTTAGTTGTTAATGCATGAAAGGAAAGATTCATCCAAACTATATTGTTTTCACCTTTTAAAGGTATATACAATTCTTTTATTTCTGAAAACATGTCAAACTGTTCAAAAATATGACTAATGAAATTTTGGGCTCCTATAACTTCTGAAATAGGATTTTCAATTTCAACATATGAAATTAAATCGCCAATAGAATCTAATTTTGAAACATCAAAATCCAGTAATGAAATATCTCCAGTCAAAATATGAAAAGTCGCATCCAGTTTTTTACTCCAATCAAAGCAAAAAGAGATGTGGTAGTCTTTAGCGAATAGTACATCCTCTACTAAATCCACTCCATAGTTTTTAAGAATTGTTTCTCTGACTTGTTTATCGTACATTACAACACCTCTTAAATAATGACTTCACCTTGTCTTAACACCTTGTTTTCCGTTAAATCGTATACCGTTGATGGAACAGAATCTAAATCTTCCCCTCGAACAATATAATCCACTACATTATTGAATTTAATGGCATCTGAAAATTTTGTTATCGGTGCTTCATTACTTAAATTCAAACTGGTAACAACCATAGGGCCATGCTTTAATAGCAGGTTCAAACTGATTGTATTTCCGGGAATACGAATTCCAACGGTTTTCTTGTTTGCTGATATTATATCATACACTTTTTCATTTTTAAAGAAAATAATAGTTAATTTACCAGGCCAATGTTTCTTTATGTGCTTCGGTATATCTTGATTATCTAAAATCAGTGAATTGACTTGCTCATAATTCGCGCATAAAATAACCATTGGTTTGGAGTAATCTCTCTGTTTGATTTCATAAATTCTATGGATGGATTCCAAATCATCATAGAGACAGCCAATCCCATATACAGTGTCCGTAGGAAAAATGATAATTTTTTGTTTTAAGTCTACATTTAAATAGTTGTTATGATTTAAAATCAATCTCATCACCCTTTATAATTTTTAATATTTGATTTGGAAGGCTTACGATATAATCTGCGCCTGACTCTATTAATTCTGCTTTTTTTCGAAATCCCCACAGCACCCCTACACTTTTGAACTTTGCATTCTTGGCTGTTTGAATATCGGTATTGGTATCACCAATATACAATACATCTTTTGGGTTAAGCTGTAATCTAGAAACAATCTCTAATGCTGATTCTGGGTTGGGTTTGATCTCAAAGTTCGCTTTTTTTCCATAAACAAAAGTAAATGGAAAATCTTTAAAATAATACTTCACAACCCCCTCTGTCTGAAAATGAGGTTTGTTCGATAAAATATTGATGGATATTCCAAGTTGATTTAGGTTATGTAATAACTCCATTATTCCCGGAAAGATTTGTGTTTTTACGTTTTGTCTTTTCCCGTATTCTTCAATGTATCCAAGTTTTACAGAATCAAATTCAATGGAATCAATATTTCCCTTTTTAAAAGCGGCATGAATCAATTCATCGATTCCTCTTCCGGCAAAATACTTGTAATCTTCTACCGAAAAAATGTCATATCCTTTTTGTTTGAATACTGCGTTTAAACTATCTGCTATATCTTCAATGGTATCTAGTAGAGTCCCATCCAAGTCAAATATTACTGTTTTGTATGTCATAATTACTCCCATAATGATAATTGTTTTTCTAAAACCTCTTTTACCGGTTTATACGATTTGCGATGTATTTCACAAATACCTATGTGTTTGATGGCTTCTAAATGCTTTTTCGTTGGATATCCTTTGTTTTGAGCAAAATCATAACCAGGATACAATGTATCCATCTCTATCATATATGCATCGCGTACTTCTTTTGCAATAATCGAAGCTGCCGCAATCGAAGCCGATAAGGTATCTCCTTTTATAATAGCTTCATAAGGGTAACCACTCTCTTTTAAAGGCATTGCATCAGACAAAATATATTCTGGTTTTATATCGAGTTGTTCAATTGCTCGAATCATACCAAGTTTGGAAGCTTGGTATATATTGATGTGATCGATTGTTTGTTCATCTATGAAGCAATAAGAATAAGCCAATGCTTTTTCTTCTATCTCTTTTTTTAATAACGCTCTTTTTTTATGAGTTAACTGCTTGGAATCGTTTAATCCAATAATCGGATTATCTGGATCAAGAATCACTGCAGCAGCTACTAGCGCACCCGCCAAAGGTCCTCTGCCTACTTCATCCACCCCAACTACAAAATGAATTCCTTTGCCCCACAATTTCTGTTCAAAATCATACATCATTTGTAGTCTCAAGTGTTATCTTGCCCAATTTAGAGTTTCTCACATCATACAAAAATAAATTTATAACTCTATCATAGTCTATCAATCCTCCGGACAGCTTGCAGCCTCTTCTTTCGCCAATGAGATCAAAAACTTTGATTGGTTCCATTTCGTTATTGACATCTATTCCATACCTTGCAAACATATTATTCGGATAATTGTTAACTAAAAATTTGATTCCATAAATAGCAACTTCATCCAAAGGTAAAATGTCATCTTTAATAGAACCAAGTAATGCTAAATTATAAGACACTCGTTCGTTTTCAAATTTTGGCCATAACACTCCAGGGTTATCCAGTAACAATAAATCATTTTGGGCTTTAATAAAACTTTGGGTTTTTGTGATACCCGGGATATTTCCAGTTTTCACTTTGGTTTTGCCGGCTAAATTATTTATAAATTGTGATTTCCCTACATTAGGAATCCCAATAACCATAGCTCTATATGCTCGGTTTTGCATTCCCTTTTTTTCTTCTTTTGCTTGTAATGTTTTTAGTATTTCCATAGTTTTTTTATGAATTATAGAAACAATATTTCCAGTTAAAGAATTGATAGAAATACAATGTTGCCCTTTTGCTTCAAACTTTTTTACCCATTCTTCTGTTTTCTTGTCATCTGCTAAATCCGCTTTATTTAATATCGTTAAAACCGGTTTATTTCTTACAATATCCATAAGCATTGGGTTTCTCGAAGAATCTGGAATTCTTGCATCCAGCAATTCGTATATTATGTCAATTATCGGTAATTTTTCCTCAATTTGTCTTCTGGCTTTTGCCATATGACCAGGGAACCATTGAATTTGTTTCATGATATCACTTCCTAATCATTTGGATTACAAGTAGTTCCTGAAAGTTTCAGTACTACTTGGCCATACATATCTTCTTCACTGAACAATCCATAATATCTAGAGTCTTGCGAGTGATCGCGATTGTCTCCTAATATATAGTAATAGCCCTCAGGAATAATCATTTCTGAGTAACTTTTTGTATCACTGTATACGTTGCTTTCAATTAAAATATCGTTGATATATACACCCATGGAATTCACTAGTAGTTTATCTCCAGCTGTGGCAACTAATCTCTTGATAATATAAACATTGTCAGCTCCAGCGATAACAATATCTTGAGTTTCATATTCTGTTTCATACTGAATAACGACGATATCATTTCCACAAAAAGTTGGTTCCATAGAAATTCCATCTACTTGGGCAAATGAGTAGAAAAATCCATTGACTACCATAACAAGAACTAAAAATATTGGAACCACACTAAATATATCTCCAATGTTGTAGATTTTTTTAAATTTAGGTAATGTTTCTAATTGTAGGTTTTCTGTTTCTAAATTTCTTTTCCTATATTCTTTTGTAAAAATGACATAAGAAATAAAGCCAAACAAGATAATAAAAATAAAGAATATAGAGAATAATTCTGTAACCAATGGATTCGGAACATTTTCAAAGGAACGATTCATGTTAAAAATAAAGAATTCGTTGGTTTGAAGAATAGCAAATAAAACAACACAAACAATAAATAACGTGAAAAAACTGATGATCATAAATCTCGATTTTTTCATCAGTTTTCGATTTTCTAATAATTGTTCTTCTTGATTCTCTAGTTCAAAGTTTTCTTCTTCCATAATTACTCAATACTTTCAAATATTTTTTCTAATTGATCAAACTCTATTAATACAGATCTCGGTTTCGTTCCTACATTACCAGATACAATCCCAAAATTCTCTAGGGTTGTTACTATTTGGGTTGCGCGGTTAAATCCTATCCCAAATACTTGTGTGATTTTATTTAATGAGCATCGTTGTTCTTCTACAACGTAGTTCGCTACATCTTTGAATAACTCATCAATAGTATCGATGTTTTCTCCTGTCGCTGCTTGAACCAATAAGCTTTCATGTGAAAACATGTATTCGGGTTTGGCTTGAACTTTGATATATTCGGTAATTGCTTCAATTTCCTCTTGTGATAAGTACGCTCCTTGGAGACGTCTTGCCATTCCATTTTCCGATAAAAGCATATCCCCTTTACCCAATAATTTTTCGGCACCTGTCATATCTAGTACAACAGAAGAATCGACAGAAGATGGTACTCTAAATGCAAATCTTGTAGGGATATTCGCTTTAATTGCTCCCTTAAGGATATCCGCAGAAGGTCTTTGAGTCGCTAGCAATAAATGGATACCAACCGCTCTAGATTTTTGTGTAAGTTTTAAAATGGAATCTTCGACTTCATTTCCACCTGTTAATAGTAAGTCTGAAGCTTCTTCTATAATGACAACAATTCTCGGCATTTTTACAAAATTAGGCGCAGTGCTTCTACGACTATAATAATCTTTAACGTTAATAGCTTTAAATTTTTTAAGGGTATCATATCGACTTTCCATTTCATTAACCATGCATTTTAAAGACTCAATGGCAAATTTAAGATCCTCGAAAATGGGAGTGATTAGATGAGGAATATCTGCAAATTGTTGAAGGTCAACTTTCTTAGGATCAATCATCATTAATTTCACTTCATCCGGTTTATTTTTCGTAATTATAGATGCGATAATAGATGCGATACATACAGACTTCCCACTTTGAGTGGATCCAGCAACAAGACCATGTGGCATGGATTCAATGGATGTATATACCGGTAACGCATCGATGTCTAACCCAATTGCTAGTAACAATGGATCATCAGAATTTAAGAAGTAATCGTTATCTACAACATCACCAAAGAAAACAGATTCTCTAACTTGATTTGGAACTTCAATACCAATCGTGTTTTTACCTGGTATAGGAGCTTCAATAATAATGGAGAATGCGGAAAGGCTCTTTTGTATATTGTCGGATATCGAAGTGATTTTTTTGGTTGGAACTCCGGAACCCAAAGATATTTCATATCTCGTTACAGTTGGTCCTTTAGTATAGTTGGTCACTTCCCCTTCAATACCAAATGAAAGCATGGTTTGATTGATTACATCAATATTCTCTTTAATCCATGCCGGTTCTTCTTCTGTTTTTACTTTACTTTTTTTATATAATGCGATAGGTGGTAATTGATACTTTCTATAATCAAAAGCATCTACCTCAGACTCTACAGGTGGTTTTGGTGCAGTAGCAACTGGTGGTGTATATTCTTGATATTCAAAATCATCAGAGAAAGCGATTTCTTCGACTTCTTTATCCTGTTCAATTTGTTGTTCAAAGATTACTTCATCATCTGCGTTTTCTTCTTCAACCACTTCTATTTTCTCTATAACATTTTCAGAAATGATATCTTTCAATACATCAGATTCCACGATATCTTTTTGTTCTTGTTCTATAGTTTCTTCTGCGGACTTAAAAAATTCATCAACCGAAACCGCTTTAACGTGATCATTGATAATATCTTGAGCACTAATTTGCACTTCCACAGGAGTTCCTTTATGCAAGTCTTCATTGGTTAATCCTTCTTCGGAATGAACTTTTTGAAGACTAGAACTATCTACTCTTATGAAATCGTAGTATTGGTGGCCATATCTTCTTTTTGCTTCTTCTTTGGTCAGTTTCTTTTTACTGCGAAAAGCATCATACTTCTTATCGATATCTCCAGCCCCTTGACGGTCTTGAGGAATATTTACGTCGTCTTTCACTACTTTTCCAAAAATGGGAGAAACAAATTTTTTGCGAGTTGTCCGCTTATCTTCAATTACATTTATTTGAGGGATAAAGAATTCTCTATTGTCTTTTGTTCTTTCAAGCCCTGGAACAATTCTTTCCGGCTTTCTTTTTCGTTTAAATAGCATTTCTTAATCCTCCTTTTCTTCAATGAATTGATCGATTTTTTGAATAATGTCTGATTCTGAATCTTCTTCTTTAAAAATAGCTTTGCTATAAATTTTGTTGGTCTCTTCACCAAATATCGCAATAATATATTTACAAATTTCTTTTGTCACAACTACAGTAGTTGGTTTGATTGCTAATTTACGGAACCAATAAATTGGATTCGCATAATTTAATACCGTTCTCGTTGCGGAATAAATTTGTTGAAGTTTCATCTTTCTTGTAATTTGCATCAATTTCGAATTATTAATCTTCTTTCTTGTATTTAAGATATCGAGTATTGTTGCAATTCGATAATTTTTGAACAGTTTGAAAAATTTCCCATTCATTAACTCTTCTACACGTTTCGTAATATAGAAGTTCAGATCCAACATCTCTTGAATGGATAACTCATAAATAGGAAATCTTGATTTCGGAAAATAATACCTTGCTATTTCTTCACTGAGTTCTAAACTTAAATCCACTGCTACTTTAAAATATCCACCATCCGTTAACTTCACAGTTTTATCCAATTGATCTTGCTTAGATTCAACCATGTCTAAAACTACTTTATCATCTAAAGCAACGGTTTGTCCGAGTCTATTTTTTGTTTTCTTTCTTTCACTTCGTGATAGGATGAAAGCAATCGATAAAATCAGCAATATAATTCCTGTAATTATTCCAAGGACAAAATACTGAATTGCACGCCAATCAATAATCAAAGAAATAGGTTGAAGAACGTTTATTAGTTTTATATATAGCATATAATCTCTCCTATTATATATAAATTATATCTTAATTTATTATATTAATCAATCGCTATAATCATTTGCATTATTCGAAATCCTATGAGATAATATTCTCGGTGATAAAATGGAAAAATATTTAATTGCATTGGATTTGGATGGTACCATCTTATATGATTTTGATTCCTTATCGGAAACCTTGTGTGAATTCATGCATCGTATTCAAGACTTAGGCCATAAAATTGTAATTGCGACAGGCAGACCATTTCGCAGTTCAAAATTTGTATATGATCGATTTAATTTGGATACTCCGATAATCAATTATAATGGTGGATTAATAACGCACCCTTTAATAAAAGAGTTTCCTGTTATTAATTATACTGTAGATAAGGCAGCAATTATTGATATTTTTGAAAATAATGTAGAACATATAAGGAATGCATTTTCAGAAGTCCTCGATGAAATATACTTATATCGTGAAGAAAAGGAAATTGAACCATTGCTTCACGTAAATGGAGCTACCGATTTAATCATCGGCGATTTAAGTAAGACCTTAACTAAGAATCCCAATGGTTTCATTATTATTGGGAAACAAGGGAAAGGAACCATCATCAAAAATTATATTGATCAAAAATATAATGGCAGTGTATGCTGTAGAATATGGAATTTGCAAGGTGAATTTGATTCTATTTTGGAAATCTATACTCCAGAATCTAATAAAGGCAAGGGCCTGGCTTATGTCGCTGATTATCTTGGAATAAAACAAGATCATATCATTGCGATTGGTGATGGCCATAACGATATTGAAATGATTCAGTATGCAAACGTTGGTGTTTGTGTTCGAAATGCACATCCAGACTTACTTGCAGTCGCAGATATTGTATTGGATTATACGAGTTCCGAAAATGCTGTTTATCGATTTTTATCCGATTTCTTAACAAAAAATAAATAAAGACGGTTAAAAATTACCGTCTTTTTTTGTTGCCTTTTGCTCGTCTCATTGCTCTGGTTTCTTTTGGTTGAAATGTTCCTTGAGTCATATCCTCCATTGTTTCAGGAGTTATGTTTTGAAATCGTTTCATCATTTTTTGTTGTTTTTCAAGAGTCGAAATTAATTTATTAACTTCTGTTGTAGATCGACCAGCTCCTCTAGCAACTCGATTTCGTCTAGAACTAGAACGTTCTAGTAATTCTGGCTTTTTGCGTTCGTCTTTGGTCATAGAATTAATGATGGCTTCAATATAAATAAGTTGCTTATCATCTACTTGATCCACATTTGCCATACTGCTCATCCCTGGAATCATCTTAATTAGTCCAGAAAATTTACCCATTCTTTTAACCATTTTCATTTGTTTTAACATATCGTTATAGTTGAATTTTCCTGACATCATTTTTTCCATTAGGTTCATTGCTTCATCTTCATCGATTTCAGCAGTTGCTTTTTCTACAAGAGACATAATGTCTCCCATGCCTAATATTCTAGATGCCATTCTTTCTGGATGAAACACTTCAATTTCTGTTAATTTTTCACCCATACCAGAAAACTTAATTGGTACGTTGGTTATCTTACGAATCGATAATGCTGCTCCACCTCTTGTATCCCCATCCAATTTTGTAAGAATACATCCTGTTAAAGATAAGGCTTCATTGAATGATTGTGCAACGTTCACTGCATCTTGACCTGTCATTGCATCTACGGTCAGTAGGATTTCATTTGGATTAGCAATCTTTGCGATGTTTTTGATTTCAGTCATCATATCATCATCGATATGTAGTCTACCTGCTGTATCGATGATAACCAAATCAAAGCCTTGTTCCACCGCATAATCTAACGCGCTCTTAACAATAGTTTCTGGTTTGGTCGTTGACATTTCAAATACTGGAATTTCCAATTGTTTTCCAATAGTTTGCAATTGCTCTATTGCGGCTGGTCTATAAATATCCGCTGCGACTAACAATGGATTCTTATTATTGTTTTTACGAATAAAATTTGCTAATTTACCGGCAGTCGTTGTTTTACCTGCCCCTTGTAAACCCACCATTAAAATAACCGTGATTCCCGCTTCGGTAAAACGAATATCTTCGGCTTCTAGCCCCATTAATTTTGTTAATTCATCATTCACAATTTTAACGACTTGTTGTCCAGGATTTAACCCTTTTAATATTTTCTCGCCGTATGCTTGTGCTTTTACTTCTTCTGTAAACTCTTTAACGACACGATAGTTTACATCCGCCTCCAATAACGATAGGCGAACTTCTCTCATCATTTCATCAATATCAGATTCATTTAATTTTGCTTTCCCAGTGATTCTTCTTAATGCCATTTGGAATCTACTAGTTAAATTTTCAAACGCCATACTTTACACCCGTTCCAATTCTTTTTTGATTGCATCCATAGAAATGGTTTCATTCTCAATCTTATGGATTAATTTTGCTGCTATTGTTTTCTTCTCAAACACTTTTAGTTTGAATTCATAGTTTTCTAAATGCTGTACTACATTCTTTAATTGTGTGTGAACTGCATTTCTGCTTACCAAAAGAATTTCAGAGATTTCCGAAAGTGAATAATCTTGCAAATAATAATATTCATAATATTCTTTTTGCTTTTTGGTTAGCAATTCACCATAAATATCGTACAACGAATTTAATTTTACTTTGTTTTCTAATTCCATATTTTCACCTACTCAAAAAAATCTGCAAACAGTCCATATATATAATCTTCAATATCAAAATAATCAAGATCTGTTAATTTTTCTCCCAAACCTACAAAGGAAATAGGAATACCTAGTTTGTTTCGGATTGCCAAAACAATTCCACCTTTAGCAGTTCCATCTAGTTTTGTTAGAATAATTCCGGTTACATCGGTTGCTTCTGAAAAAATCTTTGCTTGAGACAATCCATTTTGACCAGTTGTTGCATCTATCACCAAGTATGTTTCGTAATATAAATCATTGGTTTCTCTTTTTATAATACGATTGATTTTATTCAATTCATTCATTAAATTGACTTTGTTTTGAAGCCTTCCCGCTGTATCCACTAATAAGACATCAATATGTTGCTCTTTTGCTTGTTTTATTGCATCAAAAATAACACTTGAAGGGTCTGAACCAGCTTCCTTGCTGACCACAGGAACTCCTACTCGTTCTCCAAATACTTTTAGTTGATTAATTGCTCCTGCTCTAAAGGTATCCCCAGCAGCTAACATCACAGTTTTACCCTCGTTTTTAATTTTATATGCAAGTTTCCCAATAGAAGTTGTTTTCCCAGTTCCATTGACGCCAACAAACAAAATGACTGTTAGATTATCTTTATTATATCGAATATTAGTATTCAATATATCATTTTTTAAGTACAATTCAAACATTTTATCAACGATAATGTTTTCCAATTCAATTGGGTTTTCAATTTTTTGAATTTTTACCGCTTCTTTTAAGTTTTCAATAAATTCAACCACAGTATCCACGCCAATATCAGCCATGATAAAAATTTCTTCTAATTGAGAAAATAAATCTTCATCAATGCTCTTAGAATTCTGTAAAATACCTTTTAGAGATGATAAAGCTCCAGATCGAGTTTTCATCATACCTATCTTATATTTTTCAGCTTTTCTTTTCCGCTCTTTTGATTGAAATAACTTTTGAAATAAACCCATTATTTCACCACCTTAAATTCATAAGTATTATATCATAATTTTAATAATTTTTACTAAATAAAAATTCGCTCCTATTTAAAGAAGCGAATTCAGGAAGGGTAAGTGTTATATTAACACTTTCAGGGAAATGCAACTTTCGTTGCACCATAATAATACCATATCTGCCCTACAGTGTCAATTGAAGGTTTTGTGATGATTATTGTTTATAACCACACGTTTCATCAATGCAATATGTCTCATTATTTTCATTGGTTACCAAAACATTTTTGCATTTCGGGCAACGCTCTTTCTCCACTTTAAGAGGAGAAATATATTTACATTTTGGAAAATTGGAAGAAGCCAAAAACTCCTTACCTTTATTTCGTCCTTTTTTCGCTGTCCTTAATACCAATGTTCCATCGCTACACTCTGGACATGCTACTTTTGTATCAAACACTTCAACTTTTTCTTTTTCTTCGTTTTGTTTGATATATTTACATTTCGGGAAATTGGAGCATGCTTCAAATTCTCCATATTTTCCGATTCTATGAACCATAGGAGAGCCACATTGAGGACATAATTCTCCAGTTTCTTTTGGCCCAACTTTTGTCATATTCTTTGAGGCATTGGCAACCAAAGGCATGAAAAATTGATAGAAATCACTTAATACAACAACTCTTTCTTTATTTCCATTTGCTATTTCATCCAATAATACTTCCATTTGTTTGGAGTAATTTGGCCCTATAAATTCATGGAAATATTTATCAAGTTTATCAATTGTTAGGGTTCCTTGTTCTGTGGAATAGAATTTCTTTTCTTTTAATTGAACATATTTCCGTTTCTTAATCGTCGATATCGTTTGAGCATATGTTGATGGTCTACCGATACCCAAATCTTCCATCTCCTTAATTAATTTAGCTTCCGAAAAACGTGCTGGTGGAGAGGTGAATAATTGTTTATCATATATCTTATTTGATATCACAATATCAGATGTTTTATAGTGTGATAAATCAATCTCGTTAGAATCGATTTCTTCATCCAAGTATTTATAAACTTTAAGATAACCATCGAATAATCTTTTTGATCCAGATATTTTAAACTGGCAATTATTATTTTTTAACATCATCGTTGTTACATCATTAACTCTTGGTGTCATAAGCGATGCTAAGGCGCGAAAATAAATGAGTTGGTATATTTTATAATCAGTCGCTGATAAATATTGCTTTACAGAGCTCGGTGTTCGGTAGATGCTTGTTGGCCGAATTGCTTCATGGGCATCTTGAACATTTTGCTTCTTAGCATTTTTTCTAGTGTTTCCAAAATACTTACTACCATAATTGTCTAGAATGTATTTTTTTGCTTCATTCACAAATACATCAGATAAACGAATAGAATCCGTACGCATATAGGTAATCAGCCCAACTGTTTCTGAAGCCAAATCTACTCCTTCATAAAGGATTTGAGCTGACCTCATTGTTTTTGTCGGTGAATATCCATATTTTGATGATGCTAATTGTTGTAATGTAGATGTAATAAATGGTGGTTTAGCATTAATCCTATTAGTTTTGGATTCAATACTCTCTACAATAAATTCCTTGGATAAAGAATCTATGATTTTTTGGGATTCTTCGTGAGTAGTGATATTAACATCTAACTGATTTAGTTTATGTAATTTTGCTTCTAATCCATCGATTTCTGCAAAGATTTCATAATACTCTTCAATTGTAAAATTATCGATTTCTTTTTCCCTATCAACGATAATTTTTAGTGCAGCAGATTGAACACGTCCTGCAGATTTTGATTTTATCTTCGATTGTAATAATTTAGATAATTTAAAACCGATAATACGATCAAGAATTCTTCTTGTTTCTTGAGAATTCACTAAATCTATATTGATCTCGCCTGGTTTTAAAAACGCTTCATGGATTGCTTCTTTTGTTATTTCATTAAACACCACTCTATGTACTTTTTGGTTTTTGATATTCAATGTCTCGTACAAATGCCAAGATATTGCTTCTCCTTCACGGTCAAAGTCGGTTGCGAGATATACTTCATCGCATTCTTTTAGGGAACGATTTAACCCAAGTATTATTTTTTTCTTATCAGGAAGAACTTCATAGGTTGGTTTAAATTCGTTTTCAACATCGACACCTAATCCGCCTGGGCCAACAACTGCTAAATCTCTAATATGGCCCACAGAAGATTTTACAATATAGTCTTCTCCAAGATATCTACCTATTGTATTTGATTTTGCTGGGGATTCTACTATAACAAGTTTTTTCGACATAATAACGCCTCGCTTCACTATAATAATATATAGGTTTATTGTCAATTGTCAACAGTTTTTATTTGAAAAAATTATGGAGTTTTTCCTAATAATATATATATTATTATATAGAAAAAAGAATTCTCGAAATAATCAAGAATTCTATTTGTTAGTATTTTTTTGTTTTTCAAGATAAGCTTTTTTCTCTTGTTCAACCATTTCAAAATAGGTTTCGTGATTTACTTCAAATAATTCAACGATGTTTCCTGCAATATCCTTAATTTGACTAAACCATCCATATTCATATTCTACGATATCCGATACGACTTCTACACCTTCGGTTTTTAGTTCATCCATAAACTCGCGAATATCATCCACTGTAAAATTGATGAAAGCGTTGGAATGATTTCTTTTGAAGGTTACTAATATTGGCATCGTAGCTTGTACTTCCAATCCATATTCTGTAACATTTAGTTTTAAAAAATTGCGATACCATTCCAATAATTCAGGGTTATTTCCTTCCACTTGGAAGAACGCAGCACCTAATCCTTGTATTTTTGCCATTTTACGTATCAACTCCATTGATTATAAATGTCATTCTATCTAAATTTTGCATATCTTTAATTGTGTATACCAACGCTTCAGGAAAATTATTCTTTGCAATTTCTCTTAATTTTTCTGCTTTATCATAACCGTGTTCAAAAGCAATGATGGATTTTGGCTTCATTATGGATTTAGCATTTTGCAGAATTTCTTTGTAAAATTTTAATCCATCTACCCCACCAAACAATGCAACATGAGGTTCATTGTCATATATGATATCATCGACTTTTTCTTCCGAAGGTATATAAGGAGGATTGGATACAATAATATCAAATTTGCGATTGATTAAAGGTTGTAACATATCGCCTTGGAGAAACTCTATAACAACCTTGTTATTTTTGGCATTTTTTCTTGCTACTTCTAATGCTTCAAAACTGATATCCGTTGCAGTTACAGTGAAGTTATTCTCTTCTTCTTTTTTTAAGGCAACCGCCAAACATCCTGAACCAGTTCCGATATCTACCAAATCAATTTGTTGATTAGCAAAGTATTCATCATATAACATCAAAACATTTACAACCAATTCTTCCGTTTCAAATCTAGGTATTAATACTTGATCATTCACAATAAATTTATAACCGTAAAAATATACATACCCTATGATTTGTTGTGCTGGTATGTTATCTTCTAAATATTTATGTAATCCAGCGAAAAAATTATCGTAAGACTCAGAAGGCATTTCAGACTCATATTTTAAATATAATTCTGTAGGCTCTATATCAGAAAAGTGCAACAATAATAATTTCGTCGCACTGGTTTCTTTTCCTTTTTTTCTAGTTAGTTTATTTGCTTTTTCCAAAGCTTCTTTATAACTTGGCATTACTCTTTTTCTAACTTCCGTCTTTGTTCCTCGGTGATTAAAGCTTCGATAACAGGATCTAGTCTTCCATCAATAATGCGATCCAATTGTTGAATTGTAAACCCAATTCTATGATCTGTAATTCTATTTTGAGGATAATTATACGTTCTAATTTTTTCAGATCGATCTCCAGCGCCTACTTTTGATTTTCGCTCTGCACCTTCTTTTTCAAGTTTTTCTTGCAGCATTTTATCGTATAAACGAGACCTCAAAATTTTTAAAGCTGAGGCTTTATTTTCGTGTTGGCTTTTTCCATCTTGACACTGTGCAACTGTATTGGTAGGAACGTGGGTAACGCGAACAGCTGATTTCGTAGTATTTACAGATTGTCCACCAGGTCCAGATGAGCAAAATGTATCTACTCTTATATCTTCCATATTCATTTCAAAATCAATTTCTTCTGCTTCAGGTAATACAAGAACAGTCGCCGTAGATGTATGAATTCTTCCACTGGATTCTGTTTGTGGTACTCTTTGCACGCGATGCACTCCAGATTCATACTTTAATAAAGAGTAAACCGCATCCCCACTTACCATAAATTCTATTTGGCTATATCCACCAGCTTCTTTTACTTCCGCATTTAAGACTTCAATCTTCCAGCCTTTCGCTTCGGCAAATTTATTATACATTCGAAACAAATCTCCAGCAAAGATGTTGCCTTCATCTCCACCTGCTGCACCTCTAATTTCAACAATAACATTTTTGTCGTCATTAGGGTCCTTGGGAATTAATAATAATTCTAATGTTTCTTCCGCAGTTGTGATTTTTTCTTTTACTTCTTCTAATTCCATTTCAGCCATGTCTCGAATGTCAGAGTCGTGGTCTTTGGTCATTTCTTTTAAATCATCTAATTGAGAAATCAATTTTTTATACTCGCGAAATACAAGTACTGTTTTTTCCAATTTAGAAAATTCTATTGATAATTCAGTAACTTTTTTAATATCGGAAGTTACTGCTGGATCGGACATAGATTTCGTAATCTCCATGTACCTACCTTCTATTTGTTCTAATCTATCGGTTAACATTTCATCACCTCATAAATCAAGGACAACTAGTGTCCTTGTTTGTTATCTTTCTACTTTAAGATTATTAAAGTTTGACATATTTTTATTAAACAACAAAGAAAATTCTGATGTTACACCTGAACGATTCTTTGCTATATTGAACTCTACTTGGTTCTTGTTGGAATCGTCTTGATCCTTCTCTGCTGGGTTATATAAGAATATAATGATATCCGCATCTTGTTCAATTGATCCTGACTCTCTCAAATCGGCCATCATAGGTCTTTTATTCTCACGACGCTCAAGATTCCGAGATAATTGCGATAATGCAACCACGGGCACTTTAAGTTCTCTAGCCATCTCTTTTAAAATACGACTAATCTCAGAAACTTCTTGTACACGGTTCCCACGATATGCGTCCGATCCACTTAATAATTGCAAGTAATCAATAATTACCAAATCTAGTTTATCATCTTGTTTTAGTTTTCGACATTTACTTCGCACTTCTGTTACTCGTACGGTACCAGCGTCGTCAAAATATATATTTGTTTCTTCCAAAGCTTTGGCAGCATGTTGAAGTTTTTCCCACTCAATTGGATTTAAAGAACCTTTTCTCATTGCAGTGTTGTCTACTTGTGCTTGACAAGATAACAAACGCATAACAAGTTGTTCCACTCCCATTTCTAAAGAGAAGAATGCTATATGTGGTTTTTTCTTTAATTTCCCAATATTTAATGCTAAGTTAAGAGCAAATGCTGTTTTCCCTACGGAAGGTCTAGCAGCAATAATAATTAGATCTGAAGGTTGCAATCCTAATGTATATTGATTCAACATGTAATATTTGGTATCTAATCCAGTAATATCGGAAGTATTTTGAGCTTGTTTCGCAATGTTTTCCAATGTTTGGTTGGCGACATCAGAAACATCTCTGAAATCAGAAGATCTACGCTCTTTGGTTACTGATAAAATGTTTTTTTCCACTTCATCAATAAAGTTTGGAGTGTTCGTTACTGTTTTGGAGTCTTCTAATATTTGATTGCAAGTATCTTGCAATTTTCTGATGACTGCTTTGTCTTTCACAATATTGATGTAATGCAAAAAATTGCTTGTGGAAGGCACCGTATTTGCTAACTGCGTTACGTATTCAGCTCCACCTGCTTTAGATAACAAATTAAGACTGTCAAGATTATTTACAACGGTAACATAATCAATCGATATTCCTTGGTGGAATAAATCTTTCATTACTCGAAATATAATTTTATGATTCGGGTAATAAAAATCAGAATCCGTTAACTTATCCGTAATGGTTTTCATCATGTAATTTTCAAAAAATATGGTTCCTAATACGGCTTGTTCAGCTTCGATATTAGCAGGAATTTGATCCATTGTTTACCCTCCAATTTATTCTTCTTCAAGTACTTGCAAGTTGATAATAGCATTGATATCTTTGTGTAGTTTTATATTCACTTCATAAGTACCTAACGAGTGAATATTTTCCGCTAACTCAATTTTTCGCTTGTCCACGTTAAGTGCATATGTTTTTTTAAGTTCATCTGCTATTTGTTTCGTGTTAATAGATCCAAATAATTTACCAGACTCTCCCATTTTGACAAACAATTTAATCGGACTTTTTTCGATTTCTTTTTTCAATTCTTTCGCTTTTTCTAATTCTTTATTCTGTTCAATAACTTCTTTTTCTTTTTCGGATTCTAACGCTCTAATATTAGCGGTATTTGCAGCAACAGCGTGTTTTGAAGTTAACAAGTAATTTGCATAACCTGTAGCCGCATCAATTACATCACCCTTTTTGCCCTTACCTCTAATATCCTTAATTAGGATTACTTTCATAGTAGTTTCCTCCTTAAATGTTTCTTTTATATATTCTTCAATTTTTTCCGCTACTTCTGGAATTGTCATATCTCTCACTTGTGCAGCGGCGTTGTTTAAATGACCGCCTCCACCAAATTTTTCCATTACAACAGAGACATTAAATTGATCTAAAGACCTTGCAGATATTCCAATAATTCCAGCTTCCAAATTCCCAATTGCAAACGATGCAATAATGTTGTCAATTTTCAATAATTCATCAGCTGTTTTCGCAAGTTGAACTCTTTCTGTAACATCAGATTCAGATACAGATGTAATTGCAAAATGATTGGAAACGATTCTTGCTTGGTTTACTAAATTCGTTTTTGTTCTAATATCATCTAAGGATTCCCTTAACATTAGTCTTGCCTTAAACGGATCTGCCCCAAAACGCTTTAATCTAGCGGCAGCTTCAAATGTTCTAGCTCCTGTACGATACGAAAAATTATTGGTATCAATAATCATACCCGCTAACATTATAGTAGCTTCAAAAGGATCAATATTTACATTTTCATTGAACAAATCAATGAGTTCAGTTACCAATTCCACAGAGCTGGAAGCATAGGGTTCTACGTAGTTAATCAACACTTCTGACAACACATTATCTATTCTTCTATGATGATCAATTACTACGATATGTTTCGTTTTATCAATTAATTTTGGCTCGATTGTTTGAGAAACCGAATGATGGTCGACAATCACCAATAAAGAATCGGCATTGATTTCATCAAGAGCTTCTTGTGGGTCGATGATATATTCTAACAATTTTATGTATTCTTGATTTAACATATTCAAAACTTTTTGGCAGGTTTGATCTACGCGATCAAAATCCAAAACAATATTCGCTTTTTTCTTTTTAGCAATAGCCATTTCCAAAACCCCAATGGCCGCTCCTAATGCATCCATATCGGTTCCAATATGTGGCATAACATATACTTCGCTGCAATTATCAATAAAATCTTCCAACGCTCTAGAGTTCACTTTGGCTACGATTTTACTTCTTTTTTCAGCGGTATTTGCCTTTCCACCAAAGAATTTCAGTGGCTGATTTTTCAAGTTAACAACCGCTTGATCTCCACCTCTATCCTCTGCTAAGGTTAGCGCTTCTTCCGCTGCTTCACCAATGGCCTTTGCCGTTGCTTCAAAACAAGCAACACCAATGGATAGTGTAATTCTCAAATCGTTATTTTTAGAAATATCTGATATGGTATTCATGATATCAAACTTCTCTTTTATAAGTTCATCTAACTGATATTTATTTAGAAAAATAATCGTTTTTTCTGGTCTTAAATTGTTGAAATAAAGATTGTTTTTGGTGCACCAATTATCAATTGCTCCTAGTAATAATCCTTGAATATTTGCTTTGTCTTGAAAATCTAAATTTTCTGTTGCGTCAGCAAAATTATCCAATCTCATGATACCGATAGCATCCGTATATTTGATATATTTTTCTTTTGTAAGTTCTCTGTCCGTTACTTCAAATAAATACACAGTACGGTTTTTCGGATAATGAATCGTATCGAATTTTTTATCATATATATCTAAAATAAATTTCCCGATTCTTTTAGAAACATTTTCAGACAAATCTTTACTAATTACTTTTAAACTTCGACCAACCAAAACATTCGAAAAAAATTCTTTTGCCTGTGCATTTGCATAAACAATTTCTTCTTCTTCATCATAAATAACAATTCCAACTGGAAGATAATTTAATGCGATATCTTCGCTGTTAATTTTGAATTTATTAGTTTTGCTAATTTCGCGAATTTTATTTTCAAGATCGTTTATTCTCAATCTCTTAGTTTTAGAAATAAGTTGTTGAATAACATAAGCACCTAATATAGTGAAAATAAGCACAATATAAAACCAAAAAAAACTTTTTTCAAAGTTCGGTAATATAAAGAAATATCCTATTGCAATTAGAACTACATAGGTAAAAAATATGACAATTAATTGCATTCTGAAAGGTTTATTCATGAAATACCTCTTTCTAGCCTAATTAGAATAATTATATCACAAAAAGGTTTATTTTCAAACTTGATAAACTAATTATATTTTATGTATTTAAATTATATATATGCTTTGCTTTTAAATCATAGATTTAAAGCTAAAATCAATTAAGCCAAAGAAAAAAGGCTCAATGAGCCTAAAATTAATCTTTAACGTATGGTAATAAAGCCATGAAGCGAGCGCGTTTAATAGCAACTGCTAAATGTTTTTGATAATATGCTTTTGTACCAGTAACTCGTCTTGGTAAAATTTTACCTCTATCCGAAATGAATCTTTTTAATAATTCATATTCTTTAAAATCAATATAATCTATTTTATTTTCAGTAAAATAACATCTTTTACGGCTTCTACGACGGTTATTTTTAAATGCTGGTCTACCTGTTGGTGCTGGCATAATAATTCTCCTCTCTAAAATGGTAAGTCATCTTCGACATTGTTAAAATTACCTTTTGGTAATTCGTCTTCCTTAGAGTTATCTTCTGTCGGACTTGTATAATCGCTTGAACCCTTAGAATCTAAGAATACAACAGAATCACAGATTACTTCTGTAATATATCTTTTAGCGTTTATTTTGTCATCCATATAATCTCTCGTTTGCAGTTTTCCTTCAACGGCAACCATACTGCCTTTACCAACGTACTTATGAATATTTTCCGCTTGTTTTCTCCAAGCAGTACAGTTGATAAAATCTGCATTTCTGTCGTTGCCTTGAACAGCATAAGGGCGATTAACAGCTAAAGTAAATGAAACTACAGGAAGGTTATTAGTACTCGTATATCTTAATTCAGGGTCTTTTGTTAATCTCCCGATTAAAACGACTTTATTAAACATAAAATACCTCCTACTTTTCGTCTCTAGCTATTACTATATGACGAATAACATTTTCTCTAATTTTCATAACTCTGTCTAACTCATTAATTGCTTCAACTGGAGCTTCTACATCAAAAATAACATAGTAACCTTTTTTAGCATCAGCAATTTCATAGGCAAGATCTTTGTTACCCCATTCACTAACTTTCAAATTTTCAGATTTAAAGTCAGTTAAGATTTTGCTTAATTCTTCAATTAAAGCAGTTCTTACTCCATCTTCAAGATTTGGACGAATGATGTACATTATTTCATATCTTTTCATATTTTTTCCTCCTTTTGGTCTATTGGCTGCTAAGGCAGCAAGGTGAATGAAATTCACATCGAATTATTATATCATAATAAGGATTTTTTGTCTATATAAAAAACTTTGGTAAAACCAGCAAAATCTACATGTTTTCTTCTGAAGCGGATGACGAGTTTTCTTGTTTTGGAAAAAACGGTAATATCATCGATACAGATTGTTTATATTCTTTGTAACCCGGTCTATCTAGTAATCTATTTTCCATCATAGGAATACTTATAAACACAAATAATAGAATCATCGAAATCGGATACAAAATATGTACGTCTATGACTTTTACAAATGAAAAATACATAACATAAATACCTACCCAAAATAGTAATTCTCCAAAATAGTTTGGATGCCTAGTATATCGCCACAATCCGGTGTTTATTACCTTTGATTTGTTTTTGTTTGAAGCGCGAAAATCATACATTTGTTTGTCTGAAATAAATTGAATTACTGGTGCTATTAACGATAAGGCAAGACCAATTAAAAATATCGTATTTACAGAGGTATTATTCAATATTTGAAATGCATTTATCAGTTGAAGAAACACAACAACTGTTGGAATCATATGAATTCCAAAGAGGTTTGTGATTGGATATAACTTTGGATTTTTCTCTCTTAATAAGTCATAACGCCAATCTTGTTTTGAAAAACCAGTCCAATTCTTCCACCAATTATACGTTAAACGTATCCCCCAAAATGAGATGACAATAAGTAACATTATTCCCGCTAATGAGAACGATAATCCAAAATATCTAATCGCTGCAATGACGATAAGATATGGTGGAATCACACTCCAATACGGATCGTATAATGATGCATTTTTAATAATAGATCCTATCAAAAAGATAACAATCGTCATTAACACATCAGCAATTAGTAATGCAATTATGGCGTTATTCGTAAAGTATGAACTGTAATACACTACGAAAAAACCAAAACCCATCGTGAACAGATAAACAATCAGAAATACGACTCCTGATTGTTTTTTTGTTAGTTTGTTTAAGTTCAAACCAGCCACCTCCAAAAAGTACGTTATTATTGTATCATTTTTAGTGGCTAAATT
Source organism: uncultured Candidatus Izemoplasmatales bacterium (assembly GCA_964610285.1). Classification (GTDB taxonomy): domain Bacteria; phylum Bacillota_I; class Bacilli_A; order Izemoplasmatales; family Hujiaoplasmataceae; genus 4572-104. The sequence goes on along the minus strand of CAZSVN010000004.1, from coordinate 1,267 downwards.
CTATATATACTATTGTATTTCTGCTTTTTTTTCTCTCGGTAAAATAAAATTTAAAATGATACCCACTATTGCGGCAAGACTCATTCCATATATTTGAAATGAACCAAAACTTACAAAGGAATTTCCAAGTCCAATCACAAGCATTGTAGCAACAATTATTAGATTTCTTAAATTTGACATATTCACCTTATTATCAATTAATACTTTTAATCCGTTCGAAGCAATGAACCCATATAAGATAATGGATATACCGCCCATTACAGCTGGTGGTATGCTTGATATTAAGGTTGTAAACACATTGAAGAAAGATAAGATTATTGCAATAACAGCGGCTCCTCCAATTACCCAAATAGAAGCTACTTTTGTCATACCGACAACGCTTGTATTTTCTCCATAAGTCGTATTTGCTGGTCCACCTATTAAAGCCGCAAATGCTGTTGCTAACCCATCTCCTAATAATGTTTTATCTAGTCCAGGATCTTTCAAGAAATCTTTACCAACTATTTTACTTAAAACTGCGTGGTCCCCAATATGCTCTGCAGCTGTAACAAAAGCTAGAGGTGCAATGGTTAGTACTGCAGTTAAGTTTATTTGGTAAAATGTAATTTCGGTCCCTAACACTAAAGCTGACCCGTTTTTCCAACCTAAGAACATAAATTCTGGAATTCTAAACCATTGTCCCGGATGTGTAATTACTTCAACGAAATCTCCAAAATCTACCAAACCTATGATGGATGCAAATATGAAACCTCCTGCAATTCCAATCAAGAACGGTATTATTTTTATAAATCCTTTTCCTTTTAAAGCAATAAATATAACAATTGCTAGGGACACAACTGCAGTAAGAATTTCTTTCCAACTACCACCGCTTAATCCGGAATTTGAGATTGCGACTCCAGATAAGCCTAGACCAATAATCATAATCATTGGTCCCATTACAATTGGTGGTAAGGCTTTTTGAATCCATTCTTTTCCAACGAACCGAATAATTAATGAAATGATCACATAAATCATACCAACTACAAATAAACCAGTTAACGCAGAAGCATAATTCCCAGTACCTGTCTCAGTAAAGCCTGATACAGCACCAACTACAGCAATATATGCAAATGAACTACCCAAATAAACTGGAACTTTTGCATTGGTACATAAAATGTAGATTAACGTTCCTGCACCTGAAGCAAACAACGCTACAGAAATAGGTAGTCCCGTTAACATAGGAACTAAAATAGTCGCTCCAAACATAGCAAATACATGTTGAAAACTT
>CAZSVN010000003.1:0-23060 GCA_964610285.1 uncultured Candidatus Izemoplasmatales bacterium | reverse complement strand
ACAAAGATTTTGTTTTTGAATACAAACCATCTGTAGAAAATGATATTGAAAAAACTATCAAGAGTAAATATAAAAATGATATATATTTAAAAACAACTAATTATGGACCACACCGTGATGATTATGATTTTATTATCGATGACTTACCAGCAAAAGATAACGCATCTCAAGGTGAGCAAAGAATTATGGTATTAGCTTTATTGTTAGCGATAAGCGATATTATCTATAACATAAACGGCGAAAGACCTATCTTCTTGTTAGACGATGTGTTTAGCGAGTTGGATTCTATAAGGCAAAACAAATTGATTAAATATTTATACAAACTAGAAGCGCAAGCCATCATCACAACAACAAATCTAAAAAATTTACAAGATACAATTATTAAAGATTCGACAATATTTAGAGTTCAGAGTAATGCGATTAAGGAGGAACATAGGAATGATTGAAAACAATAATAAGTACGATGCCAGCAATATCCAAATACTAGAAGGATTAGAGGCGGTAAAGAAAAGACCAGGAATGTATATTGGAACAACTAGTTCAAGAGGATTACATCATTTGGTTTGGGAAATAGTAGATAATTCAGTTGATGAAGCATTAGCTGGTTTTTGCGATACAATTAAAGTAGAAATTTTACCAGGGAATATTATTCGAGTAACAGATAACGGTAGAGGAATTCCTGTAGATGTTCATCCAAAATCAGGTCGTCCTTCTGTAGAAACAGTTTACACAACATTACATGCTGGTGGTAAATTTGACCATAAATCATATAAAGTATCAGGTGGACTCCACGGAGTAGGAGCTTCTGTAGTAAATGCTCTGAGTCAATATATGATTGTTGAAATTAATAAAGATGGAAAACAATATGTTATTGAATTTGATCATGGTTTTGTGAAAAAAGAATTAACAATTGTAGGAGAAACGGATAAAACTGGAACGGTTGTTACATTTTTACCGGATCCTGAAATATTTAAAGAAACTCAAGAATTTGAATTTGAAATATTAAGAGCTAGAATACAACAACTTGCTTTTCTAAATAAAGGTATTAAGTTTGCAGTAATTGACAAGAGTAACGAAAACGTTATGATTGAAAAGAATTATATTTATGAAGGCGGAGTAAGAGAATATGTAGAATTCTTAAATGAAGGAAAAGATGTTTTACATAAAGAAATTGCATATTTTGAAGGCGAACAAGATGATATCATTGTAGAAATTGCTATGCAATACAACAATGGATATGCACAAAATATATATCCATTTACTAATAATATTAACAATCAAGAAGGCGGAACACACGAAGAAGGTTTTAAAAGAACTTTGACAACCATCTTGAATAATTATGGTAAGTCATCTAATATTTTTAAAAAGGATGATGCCTTGCAAGGAGAAGACTCCCGAGAAGGATTGGTTGCCATCATTTCCATCAAACATCCCGATCCACAATTCGAAGGTCAAACAAAGTCTAAATTAGGTAGTAGTGATGCCCGTACTGCTGTTTCAGCGATAATGAAACAAGGGTTAGAGAGATTTTTATTGGAAACCCCTAATGCTGCTAGGATCATTATTGAAAAAGCGTTGATGGCGCAAAGAGCTCGACTAGCAGCGAAAAAAGCTAGAGAAGCAACAAGAAGAAAATCACCCTTAGATGCATTAGGTTTTGCTTCAAAACTTGCAGATTGTCGTTCGAAAGACGCAACAAAATCAGAAATTTATATTGTCGAAGGGGATTCAGCTGGTGGTTCTGCTAAACAAGGAAGAGACTCCGAATTTCAAGCGATTTTACCGTTAAGAGGTAAGGTATTAAATGTTGAAAAAACGAGATTAGATAAAGCGTTACAGAATAAAGAAATCTTATCTATGATTCAAGCTTTTGGAACGGGAATTGGCGATGAATTTTCAATTGAAAATGCACGTTATCAAAAAATAATCATCATGACTGATGCCGATGTTGATGGTGCACATATTCGAACATTATTATTAACGTTTTTCTTTAGATATTTAAAAACTTTAATTGAAAAAGGCTATGTTTATATTGCTCAACCGCCTTTATATAAAGTGCAATCTGGAAAAACGATTAAATACGGATATGTAGAGAGCGAATTGGAAAAAATTCTTGCAGAGTTTAATTCTAGACCTGTTGTTCAACGATATAAAGGTCTTGGAGAAATGAATCCAGAACAATTGTGGGATACAACAATGGATCCAAAAACTAGAACATTGTTACAAGTAACATTGGAAGATGCTATGGATGCAGATAAAGTATTTACAATGTTAATGGGCGATGATGTTGCTAGTAGAAGAGATTTTATTCAAGCAAACGCTGAATATGTTAAGAATTTAGATGTGTAGAGGTAGGTAAATATGGACGAAAATATTAAAATAGTACCCGAAGAAATTGTAGCACCTTTCGCAAGTAAGGTTGTCGAAATAAACATCTCTACAGAAATGAAAGCATCTTTCTTATCTTATGCTATGAGCGTAATTGTCGCTAGAGCATTACCAGATGTAAGAGATGGATTAAAACCCGTACATAGAAGAATACTTTATGGTATGGAAGAATTAGGAGTATATCCTGATAAGCAATTTAAGAAATCAGCGCGTATCGTTGGGGACGTAATGGGTAAATATCACCCACATGGAGACGCTGCAATATATGATTCAATGGTTAGAATGGCTCAAGATTTTAGTTTTAGATATCCTTTAGTAAATGGTCATGGAAATTTTGGCTCTATTGATGGTGACCCAGCTGCTGCTTCTCGTTACACCGAAGCAAAAATGGAAAAAATCACAATGGAAATTCTTAAGGACTTAAAAAAAGATACCGTTGATTTTATAGATAATTATGATGGCTCTGAACAAGAACCAAAAGTATTACCAACAAGAATACCAAACTTGTTACTAAATGGTGCAACTGGTATTGCTGTTGGTATGACAACGAATATTCCGCCTCACAACTTGACAGAAGTGATTGATGGGTATATTGCTTATGTTGAAAACAAAGACATTACCGTTGACGAAATGATGGAATATATTAAAGGTCCCGATTTTCCAACGGGAGGAATTATTTTAGGACAATCTGGAATCATTCAAGCGTATACAACTGGTAGAGGAATTATTCGAGTTAAAGCAAGAACAGAAATCAAAGAAATGAGCAATGGAAAGAAACAAATTATCATTAAAGAAATCCCATATCAAGTAAATAAAACAAATCTAATTGAGAAGATTGCTGAATTAGCAAAAGATAAAAAAATTGAAGGAATTACAGATTTAAGAGATGAATCAAACCTTAAAGGGATGAGAGTTGTTCTAGAATTAAGAAAAGACATCAATCCGGAAGTGTTGTTGAATAATCTTTATAAAAATTCTCAACTTCAAGTATCTTTTGGAGCGAATATGCTTGCTTTGGTAGATGATAGACCAGAAGTCTTAAGTTTAATTGACATGATTAGGCATTATTATAATCATCAAGTAGAAGTATTAATTAGAAGATCTAATTTTGATTTACAAAAAGCCAATCAAAGACTTCATTTATTGGAAGGATTTATAATCGCTTTAGAAAATATTGATGAAGTTATAAAAATTATTAGAAATTCTTACGATGATACGGAAGCTCAATTAATAGAAGCATTTCAGTTGAGTGAAATTCAAGCAAAAGCAATTTTAGCGATGCAACTTAGAAGATTATCAGGATTAGAAAGAGATAAAATTAACAGCGAAGTGGAAGAATTAAACCTTACAATCAAAGATCTTAATGAAACATTAGCTAGCCCAGAAAAGCAAAATCGCATGTTAATCGAAGAAGCGAAAGAAATGAGGGACAAATACGGTGATGAAAGAAGAACAGAAATTGACGTATTTGGAGATTATGATATCGAAGATGAAGATTTAATTCCAATAGAAGATGTTATTATAGCCGTTACAACCAATGGTTACGTAAAAAGAATGAATGTCGATGTATATCGTTCTCAAAACAGAGGTGGTCGTGGTAAGACCGGAATTAACCTAAATGAAGATGATGTAATTGATTCGTTAATATTCACTCAAACTCATGATTATTTGTTATTCTTTACCACATTAGGTAGAGTATACAAAATGAAGGGTTACAAAGTTCCAAACTATGGAAGGAATTCAAAAGGATTACCAATTGTTAATTTATTAAATCTTTCTGAAGGCGAAGAATTAGCCGCAGTTATGACGTTAAAAGATTTTGATGAAGGATACTTATTCTTTACAACCGCTAACGGTATTGTAAAAAGAACAAAAGTTTCTGACTTCCAAAATATTAGAGTGAATGGAATCAAGGCAATTAATTTGAGAGATAATGATTTCCTCCATTCTGTTAAATTGACAGACGGAACAAGAGATATTATTATTGGAGCATCAAACGGAAAAGCAATTCGTTTTAAAGAAACCGATGTACGTTCTATGGGTAGAACTGCTTCTGGAGTCAAGGGTATTGATTTGTCGAATGAAGATGTTGTTATCGGAGTTACTTCTGTAACAGAAGATAGACAACAAATCTTAGCAATCACAAAACTTGGTTATGGAAAAAGAACCGAAGTGGATGAGTATCGCTGCCAAAATCGTGGTGGAAAAGGTGTTAAGACCATCAATATCACGGAAAAAAATGGTAAACTAGCAAAACTTATTAGTGTTGTGGGAGATGAAGATCTACTTGTTGTATCGGACAAAGGTATCATAATTAGAACACCAATCAACCAAATTTCTAGAACCAAAAGAGCAACACAAGGGGTTAAAATTATTAATTTACTAGAGGATCATATTGTTTCTACAATAGCTTTAGTTGACGCAAATATTGAAGAAGAAGCAGAAAATCTACTAGCAACCAATGCCGAAGTAGTCGATGTATTACCAGTTGGAGAACAGGGAGAAAAAGAAGAAAAAACAACAGAAGAACTGATTGTAGAAGATATTCTCAACGATAGTTTTTAAATAAACAAATGCCAATGAATTCATTGGCATTTGTTTTATAAAAAAAGATACCTTATATAAGATATCCTTATTCTAATTCACTTATTATTTTGTTTTTAATTTCTTCATACATAGCTTGTGACGTATTCCCTTTATTATTGATAAAATCAATATCAACTCCATCTTGATAATACCGAGGAATGATATGTAAGTGGAAATGAAAAACAGTTTGTAAAGGTTTTTCGGTATTAATAATCACATTCAATCCGATCGGATTAAACGCTTTTTTAATTGCATTTGCAATCTTTGGAACAACTTTAAAAATATTTCCTGCTAGAGTTTCAGCAATGTCATACAAATTCTTATATTGCTCTTTTGCTATAACCAATGTGTGACCTTTTGTAGCTTGCGAAATATCTAAAATTGCCAAAACATTTTCGTCCTCATAAATTTTGTATGAGGGGATACTTCCATTTGCTATTTGACAAAAAATACAATTCATATTTTAATCCTCCTTATTAAATTTTTTAATCATGTCGATTAATTCGAGATAGTCTTTTATCCAAAAATCAGGACGCAAACTCTCTATAGAATCTTTTTTTATTGACCAGTCTACCCCGCAAGTTAGGCAACCAGAATTAAATCCGGCCATAATATCCGAAGAGCTATCACCAACCATAACAACTTTATGATAATTGTTAAATTGATTTAATGCGAAAAATATAGGTTCCGGATGAGGTTTATGTTCTTTTATATCATCCAAAAAACAAAAAGATGTAATGTATTTATCTAAACCATATGTCGTAATTGAGGTCATAGCTGATTCTCTGAATTTTGTTGTAACAAGACCTAAATTAAAGTTCAGCTTATGAAATGTTTCTAACATTTGAATCGTATTTGGGTAAATATCAATATTATCAGACTCTAAAGAGACGTATATTTTTCGATAATATCCAATCATTTCTTGAATAACAGACGGATTGTCGGTTACAATTTTAAACGTTTCTTTTAAAGGCGGTCCAATCATATCGACGAATTCTTGTCTCGAAAAACTTCTTTGTGGCATGTATTTTTTGAATGTCTCTTCAAAAACTTTTATGATCAACTCATTTGAATTAATCAACGTTCCATCTAAATCAAATAATATAGTATCTATTTTCTGCATTTTTATCACCAAAAATATTATACCAAATTAAGTATATATTATTAATAAAAATTTCAATATTTTAAAAAAACATTATTTTAAAATTAAAATATACTATGCTATAATTAGGTAGGTGATTTTTTGAAAAATGTAATCCTAATATACAATCCAAAAAGTGGTAATCAAAAATTTGAGTTAAAATTAGATTTCGTCATTAATTTATTAGAAGATAAATTTGACGATGTTTTTGTTTGCCGAACAAATCGGCCTGGCCACGCTACGGAGTTTGCTAGAACTGCTTGCGAAGAAGAATACGAGATGATGGTGATTGTTGGTGGTGATGGAACTTTCAATGAGTGTGTTAATGGAATGATGGATTACAAATACAGACCAAAAATAGGATATATTCCAACTGGAACATGTTGTGATATCGGCATGAGTTTAGGATTATCAAAAAATGTTGAGAAAGCTATGGACAATATTTTGAATGATAATTCCGCTAAAATGGATATTGTAAAATCAAATAATAGATATTTTTGTTACGTTTCTGGAAATGGAGCATTTATCGATATTAGTTATGTTACAGATTCAAGATTAAAGAAAAGAATTGGATATTTAGCTTATTTAATTAGAGGGGTTGTTGAACTTTTTACGATTCCTAAATTGAAAATGAAGATTCGCCACGATAAGGGCGATGAAAGAGGAACCTATTCTCTAGTACTAATCATTAATTCGAAAAGAGTCGCGGGTATTAACATGATTTACAGACCTTGTTTAGACGACGGGTTAGTAGATGTTGTTCTTTATAGAAGCTTTTCACCATTCAATTCATTGATATATTTGATTTCATTTATACTTCCATTTTGGTCAACACCACTTGTGAAAAGAATCAAATCAAGGAGACTTGAAATCAAGACAAATTCAAAAACAAGATGGAACATTGATGGAGAATCAGGTGGGACTGGAAATCAATATATTGAAGTTTGTCAAAAAGCTATAGAAATTATCATCCCAGAACATGTGAAGAATAGATATTTTCACAATCAAGAGGTATAGGATGTACAATCAAATAATTGTAGTTGAGGGTAAGCATGATGAACAAAAAATTAAAAGCATATATCCTGATGTCGAATGTATCGTTACAAATGGCAGTGAAATTTCTGATGAGATACTAAATGTAATTTACAAAACAAGTTTGCAACGAGAAGTCATTATTTTTATGGATCCAGATTTTCCTGGGAAACAAATTACTAATAAAATTTTACAGACAAACGGAAATTATAGTATTGCTTATATCAACAAAGAAAAAGCCATAAGCAAAAACCTCAAAAAAGTTGGCATTGAACACGCTAAAAAAGAGGATATTATTGAAAGTTTGCAAAAATATTTTACAATCAAAAACGATTGTGCTCAAATCACAACTCGAGATTTAATGGATAGAAAGTTAGTCAACCATTCTCAATCTAGATCTTTGAGAGAAACACTTTGCAAAGAACTTAACATACCAAGATTTAACGGAAAAGCACTTTTGAAATACTTGAATCTATTGAATATTAGCTTAGAAAGGATTGATGAAATAATTGGACAATAAAAATAATAATCCAGATAGAAAGTCAATCGTTCATGAAGAAAATTTTGTTATTAAAAAGAAATTCAGTCAAAATTTTTTATTAGATGAAAACATTATTCATAATATTATAGACAAAGCCGAAATTGATGATCAGACTGGTGTCATAGAAATTGGGCCTGGATTAGGTGCGTTAACTAAAATAATTATTAAACAAGCAAAAAAATTACTTGTTTATGAAATAGATGCGGAATTAATTGAATATTTAAATAAGTTTTTTTCTGAATATGATAATTTCTATTTACGTAATGAAGATATATTAAAAGTGGATATTAATTCAGATATTAAAACGTATTTACAGGATGTAAAAAAAATTGTTGTGATCAGTAATTTGCCATATCATATTACTACTCCAATTACTATGAAATTCTTAGAGGAAGTAGATGGTATAGATTCCTTAATTTTAATGATGCAACTTGAAGTGGCAAGAAGAATTACATCCAAGCCAAATACAAAAGATTATAATGCATTAAGTATTATTATTCAGCATCAAGCAGAAGCCAAATATTTATTTAAAGTTCCCAAAACTGTTTTTTATCCAAAACCAAATGTTGATTCTGCGGTGATTAAATTAGTAATTAAGGACATTAATAATCACGATTACATTGATTTTTATAAATTTATTCATAATTGTTTTATTCAAAGAAGGAAAACGTTGGTGAATAATTTAAATTTTGTATATAGCAATATTCCTAAAGAATTTATAGTAAATATACTCGAAGAACTAGGATTAAATTCACTAGCGAGAGCGGAATCACTAGAATTAGCAGATTTTATAAATATATATAAAAATTTTAAAGAATTTTAAAGTATTTTAAAGTATTATATTAAAAAAATATAGGGGTGAACAAAGATGGAATTAAAAAGAATTGATAATGAACTTTTTCAAGTCATTCAAAAGGAATTAAAAAGGCAACAAAGCCACATTGAGCTTATTGCTTCGGAAAACTTTGTATCAAAAGCGGTTTTAGAGGCTGATGGCAGCGTATTGACGAATAAGTATGCTGAAGGCTATCCTGGCAAACGTTATTATGGAGGCTGTGAGTTTGTTGATGAAGCAGAAAATTTAGCAATTGAGAGAGTAAAAAAATTATTTAATGTTGCATATGCTAATGTGCAACCTCACTCAGGCTCTACAGCTAATATGGGAGCGTACAGAGCTATATTAGAACCAGGAGATAAGGTAATGGGTATGGCGTTAGATCAAGGTGGGCATTTAACTCATGGGCATCCATTGAGTTTTAGCGGCATTGATTATGATTTTTATCCATATTTTGTCAATAAAGAAACGGAAACGATTGATTATGATGAATTAGAAAAGCTAGCCAAAGAAATTAAACCCAAGTTAATTGTAGCGGGTGCTAGTGCATATCCTAGAATATTAGATTTTAAAAGATTTAAAGAGATATGTGATGAAGTTGGAGCTATGTTGATGGTTGATATGGCGCACATAGCTGGCTTAGTAGCTGCGAAATTACATCCAAATCCATGTGAATATGCTGATATCGTTACCTCCACGACACATAAAACACTAAGAGGCCCAAGAGGTGGTATTATTTTAACTAATAGTGAAGAGATTGCTATTAAAGTGAATAGAGTAATATTTCCAGGAATACAAGGCGGACCATTGATGCATATTATAGCCGCTAAAGCAGTTGCCTTCCATGAAGCTTTGACAGATGATTTTAATAATTATCAAAAGCAAGTAGTTAAGAACGCGAATGCTTTTTCTGAAAAATTTATAAACCTTGGATATCATGTTGTTTCTGGCGGAACAGATAATCATTTATTATTATTAGATGTGTTATCGAAAGCAAAAATCACTGGTAAAAAAGCAGAAAATTTACTTGATAAAGCAAATATAACTTGTAATAAAAATACAATTCCTTATGATACAAAAAAACCATTTATTACTAGTGGGATACGATTAGGAACACCAGCAATGACTACTCGAGGCTTTAAAGAGAATGATTTTGAAGAAGTTGCAGTCTTGATAGATATGATTCTTAGTAATCCTGAGGATGAATTGATTTTAAATGAAGTAAAAGACAGAGTTAAAATTTTAACGGATAAATATCCATTAAATTATTAGCATGTTAAATATTTTAGTTTGTATAAATGATGGATTACTAAAAATAAGAATTAAAAGAATTCTATCAGAGAAAAATTTCAAAGCAACGATTACAGATTTACCAGTAAAAAGATCGGATCTTTCCAACTACGATATGTTGATTATTCATTCTTCATATAAATTAACTAACCTTTATGGTTTTATTGAAAACACAGTGTTACAGAAATTATCTACTATTTTGTACATTACTTCAAACGTTCAATCAAATCCTTTTCGAAAACTTAAAGAACATACAAATATGATTTTTGTTGATGAATCAAAACTGGATGTTGAGTTACAATTAGCTATCTTATTACATGAAAAATATAAAAATCAAATAAAATCATTGAGTGTAGAAAACGAACAACTATCAAAGTCTTTGTTAGAATCCAAAAAATTGAGTCAATGCAAAAGAGTACTAATGCAGAAAAATTTTACAGAAGAAGAAGCTCACAAGTATATTTTGAAGTATGCGATGGATAATCATATAGACAAAATTGAAGCTTGTAATCGGTTACTTAAAAGCAATAGCGATTAGTCTATTGCTTTTTTTTATTCAAGAGTTTATAATCTTATAAAAGCAAAGGCGCTTTCAAAAAAGAAAGGTTATAATTAGTTCAAAGATGCATAGCACCGTTTTGGATTATTATAAGAAGAGTAATTATGAAACACTATACTAAGAGTGAGATTTTAAGAAATGCAAAAGAAGAAAATGTCAGATACATTCGACTAATGTTTACTGACATTCAAGGAACAATCAAAAGTGTTGAAATTCCTTTGGGTCGATTAGAGACTGCTTTAGACGGAAAAGTAATGTTTGATGGTTCTTCTATTGAAGGTTTTGTAAGAATCATGGAAGCCGACATGTATTTACGTCCTGATTTTGATACGTGGTTAATTCTCGATTGGGAAGCAACGAGTTATGGAAAAGTAGCTCGATTAATCTGTGATGTGTATACCCCAGATGGAGTTCCTTCAGCAGCGGATCCTAGATCCAACCTTAAAAGAATTGCAAAAAAAATGGAGAAATTAGGATTTTCGAAGTTAAACATTGGGTTTGAACCAGAATTTTTCTTGTTCAAGCTAGATGAAATGGGTCAAATAACGATGGATGTTACTGATGGTGGTGGATATTTTGATTTGTCCCCAATTGATGGAGCGGGAGATTGTCGAAGAGATATAGTATTAGAGTTAGAACGAATAGGATTCGTCATGGAAGCTAGTCATCATGAAGTAGCTCCTGGTCAAAATGAAATCAATTTTGAATTTTCTAACATTGTAGAAGCTTGTGATAATGTTCAAACATTTAAATTGGTTGTTAAAACGATTGCACGTAGACATAACTTACACGCCACTTTCATGCCTAAACCTATTGCTAATATTAATGGTTCAGGAATGCATACCAATTGCTCGTTATCAGATTTAGAGGGAAACAATGCGTTTTATGATCCGAATGATCCAATTGGATTAAGCAAAGTTTGTCGTCAATGGATTACCGGAATTTTAACACATTCTAGATCCTTTTGCGCAATTACGAACCCAACAGTAAATTCATACAAAAGATTAGTCCCTGGATACGAAGCACCTTGTTATGTTTCATGGTCTCAACATAATAGATCCGTTATGGTTAGAATACCAGCAACACGGGGTAAAACAACTAGAACTGAAATTAGAAGTGTGGATACATCTACAAATCCTTACCTAGCTTTAGCGGTAATATTAGCTTCAGGCTTGGATGGTATCGAAAGAGATTTACCTTTAATTGATTCTTTAGATGTAAATTTGTTTGAGTTAACTCATGCAGAAAGAGAAGCAATGGGAGTAAAGAATTTACCAGATAATTTAAAAGAAGCTATTGATGTATTAAAAGAAGATCCTTTGATGAAAGAATCTTTAGGGGATCATATATATGGAAAATTTATTGAATTAAAAACCAAAGAGTGGGACGAGTTTAGAAAACACGTTACCCAATGGGAATTAGATAGATACATGAAATTGATATAAAAAAAGCCCATTTTGGGCTTTTTTAATGAAATTATTTATTTTTTAAAATATCTTTGATTTCCGATTCATCAAAGTTATACGTTTTCTTACAGAATTCACAGATAATCTCAATAGGTTTATCTTCTGAAATTAAATCACTTAATTCGTTATTTCCTAAGGATGTCAGTCCTAGTTTAAAACGTTCTTTAGAACAATCGCAACGATAAGAAAGTGGCATTTCTTCTACGAATTCGTGTTCTCCTTGTGTTATTAATTGAACGATATCTTCCGGTTTATTTCCTAATTTGATTAGTTCAGATATTGGCTTCATTTCTTTAATATTTTTTTCGATTTTTTGTATGGTTTCTTCAGATGCGCCAGGCATTACTTGTAAAATAAAACCACCACTTGCAAAGACTTCATTATTTTCATTGACTAACACTCCCAATCCAACAGAAGAAGGTATTTGTTCGCTAATGGCAAAATAATATGTGAAATCATCTGCAATTTCACCCGTTTGAAGTTCCGCGCTTGAAGTGAAAACAGCTTTAATTTTTAAATCTTTTGTTACATGAATAAATCCATTATTTCCTACAACTAGACCTACAGCCAATTTATTTTTCTTAGAAAAATGGACTTCGGGATTTTCAATTGTTCCTTTTACTTGACCGTGGGCATTAACTGAGGTTACAATTTCGCCTACAGGACCACCTCCATCAATTCGTATAGTTAACGTTTGGTCTTCTTTATACATTGCGCCCATTATTAATGATGCAGTTAATACTCTGCCAAATGCAGCGCTTGCAGCTGGCCAAGTTCCGTGTATTTTTCTTGCTTCTTCAACTAAATTTGTTGTAGATGCTGCGTAAATTCTAACGGTTCCATCAAAAGCGTATGCCTTTACTAAATAGTCATTCATATTAATCACTTCCTAGGTAAAATTATACCATATTTTCAAATTATATCTAATGTTTTGTATTTCTATAAACTTATTATATAATATTATATGTTTAGTAAGAAAGAGTGATAGGATGAAGTGGAAAATTAGAGATGTTGAAATTGATAACCAAGTATTAGTAGCTCCTATGGCAGGAGTTACTAATTTAGCATATAGAATCATATTAAAAGAGTTTGGCGCTGGGTTAATATATACTGAAATGATATCTGATAAAGGGCTGCTTTATGAAAACCACAAAACCAAAGATATGATTGATATTCTTGACTATGAAAAACCAATTGCTTTACAGTTATTTGGTAGCGAGATTGAAACTATGGTTAAAGCGGCAAGGTACATTGACCAACATTCAGAAGCAAGTATTATTGATATTAATATGGGCTGCCCTGTTTATAAAGTAACAAAATCAGGTGCTGGGAGTAAATTAATGACTACTCCAGACTTGGCTTTTCAAATTGTAAGAGATATCGTAGCAAATGTCAAGAAACCAGTAACCGTAAAAATTAGAAGTGGATGGGACCATAAATCCATAAATGCAGTAGAAATCGCAAAGTTAATGGAAATTGCTGGAGCTAGCGCTATCACAGTACACGGAAGAACCAAAAGTGATCTCTATAGTGGTGTAGCAGATTTGAATATTATTAAAGCTGTGAAAGAGGCGGTCAGTATTCCTGTAATAGGCAATGGAGATATAAGAACTCCAGAAGATGCTAAGCACATGTTAGAGTATACTAAATGTGATGCAGTAATGATTGGTAGGGGCTTACTAGGAAATCCATTTTTAGTGAAGCAGACGATTAATTACTTAGATCACCATGATTATATTAAGGAAATTAAAACGTTAGAACGCAGAGAATATATACTAAAACATTTAGAAAAACTTATTGAACTTAAGGGAGACCATATAGCCACTCTTGAAATGAGAGGACATGGAGCTTGGTATATAAAGGGCCTAAAAGGGTCATCTAAGATTAGAAATAGCATTGTGAATGCTAAAAATGTTTCTGAGTTTAAAACAATTATTGAAGAGTATTTTAATTCATTAGAAAACGAAAAGAGTTAGAAAATTTTCTAACTCTTTATTTTATATATTGTTTATATTTGTTGTATCTGTGTTTATCAACTTCAACGTGTATTTTGATACCTGTTTCAAGATATTCTGTAGAAATAACATTTGCATATTCTTTTAAATCCGAATAAATCTCTGATCTTTCAAACGGAATAAGTAGATCAATCTCTAAGGTATCCTTATAGAGCTCTATATCAATCATTTGAAGCAATCTTTCAATGTGTGTATTATTGATTGCGGAAATAAATATGGATGGATTTTTAGAGGTGACAGGTATATCGGTTAATAAATCAATTTTATTATAAATATAGAATATTGGAATGTCTTCAATGCCAATATCTTTTAAGACTTGCTCTACGGTGTGTATTTGGTTCTCAAAATTTGGATTGGCTACATCTATAACATGAAGAATGAGAGATGCTTCCGATATTTCTTCTAAAGTTGATTTAAATGCTTCTACTAAATGATGAGGTAGTTTGTTGATAAATCCTACCGTGTCTGTTAGTAAGAAATTATGGTTATTTTCTAAGTGAATTTTTCTTGTTTGAGTCTCCAACGTTGCAAATAGCATGTTTTTTTCAAATACATATTTGCTTTGGTGAGTTGAGGATACATCCATTATTGCATTCATTAGTGTTGATTTACCTGAATTTGTGTATCCTGTTAGCGCAACAGTGATTTCATTATTTTTCTTTCGTTTTTCTCTTTGCGTTCTTCGTACGGTCACCAAATCATTTAGGTCATTTTTAAGTTTTGAAATTTTATCTCTTAAAATTCTTCTATCCAACTCTAATTGTTGTTCTCCAGGGCCTTTTGAACCGGTTCCTGATTTTTGTCTAGATAGATACTTATACATTCCAATTACTCTTGGCATAAAGTATTTTGCTTGAGCTAATTCTACTTGAAGCATAGCTTCTTTTGATTTTGCTCTTCTTGCAAAAATATCCAATATTAATACCGTTCTATCAATAACTTTAATTTCTAATTCTTTTTCTAAGTTTCTTATTTGACTTGGACTTAATTCATCATTAAAAATCACTAGATCCGCATCAAGTGTAGTTATTATTTCACTAAGCTCTTGAACTTTACCTGAACCTATATAATATTTTGCTGTAGGAGCATCTCTCTTTTGGGTTAAGCTATGCAATACATTTACATTGCAAGCTGTAGCTAGATTTGCTAATTCAATCATCGATTCTTCTGTATTCAGTTCATTGGTTAAATCTAGTCCAACTAAAATTGCATTTTCCATTTTTATATCACCTTCCCCCATTATATAATATAATTATGGATTATGTGATAAAATATGTGTGATTCTGCACTTTTTTTGAATATAAACATATGATATAATATAACGACAATAATAATTTGAATGAGGTTTGTGATTATGAGTAAGATTAAGGCCATAATAAACAACATAAAAATAAAATTTTCAGGATTTATTGAAAAAACATTTTCAAGCAAGAAAAGCACTTTTAAATTTTTAGCATTGTTTGTTTTCACAATACTTTTCTTGTTAGAAATATCTATGATTTTAATTAATAATAGTTTTTACAACAACGCTTCAGATGATGTATTGCAATATTATACAATTATTGTAGATTTTATTGCCGGATTAAAGGACGGATCTATTTCATGGTTTAATTTAAATAACTATTTTGGAGCTTCTTTTTTCTCGGATATTTACTACATACCTATTGATATTTTTACTACAATAACTTTTTCATTAAGCTATTTAATGCCTACTGAAGTAGCTTATTCTGTTACGGAACTAATAAAAATATTTATTGGTGTTATGGCTTTTGCGTACTATCTATCACTCAATGGAATGAAAAATAGAACAATTTTTTGGATGGGTATTGTTTACTTTATTGGTGGTGGAACGGTAAGTTTTATGGCCTTTCCGGTATTCTTGTCTTTAACTGTTTACATGCCTATTGCGTTATTAGTCATCCATTATTTTTTCCACAAGAAACGATGGATTGTACCCTTATTTGCTTTTGCAAGTATATTTTATGATTTTTATTTGGGGTATACAATTTTAGCATTTATTTCATTTGCATATTTAATTGAGTATTTTAAAAAACCAAATTTCAAGTTTCTTCAGTTCATAAAAGATTCAGTAATTTTCTTTATGCTAATCTTATTAGGTGTTGTGATGTCGGCGGTAGTCGCATACCCTTCTATCATATACATTTTAGAAGAAACTTATCGTAGTACTGGAACATTTAATGCTTGGATAATAAATATTGGATCTTATGAGTTAAAGTTATTTCAACCTAATATCTATATTCGGTTTGTTGCTAAAATATTTACTGAACAAAAACCAATAGGATTTTATGGGTTTGAAAATGATTATGCGACCGAACATATTTCTCTCTATATTTCTATAATTGGCTTTGCATATATGAGTTACGTATTTTTTATGAGAGATAAAATAAGCAGAATATATAAAGGTGCAATCATTATTGGAATGTTATTTATGATTTTCCCATTATTTTCTTATGTGTTTTCAGGCACAATGGATGCACCGTATACCAGATGGATTAATATGTTGCCGATTTTTCAAGTTATGATTTTAGCACATGTATTTGATAAATTCGGATTTGAAAAAGTAAAGATGAAATATATGACTATCATCATAACATTTTTGTTAATTGTAGTTGGAGCGCTTATTTATTACTATATTTATCGTATTAATCATATTGTTGAGCCTGCGTATTTGGCTTCGAAAGAAATCATAATTGCAGATACTGTTTTATTATGTGTTTCTGCTTTGTATCTATTAATCTTTTTAATATTTGGCTGGTTTAAAAAGTGGACTGTAGTTAAATTGTTTTTCTGGATTGAATTTATTGTAGCAATTGGTTATATTTATTCTGGACCACTATCCATTAGGAACAAGATTAATACATTTGAAAATGCACATCAAATAGAACGTTTTTTAGATTCCAATCTTAATACTGATGAATTTTATAGAGTCTATATTGATATTGATAATTTGGGTGTTGAAGATACAAACTTTAATAGGATGATGAGCTATGCGACCAATACAAGTATTTTTCACTCTTGGACGGATGCAGAGACAAATGAAATTAGCAAATTACTATATGGTGTAAATGAATATCAATCAAAAGATAAAATGAATAATTTTGGATACTATTTAAATCATTTTTTAGGATTTAAATATGTTCTCGTAGATGCCAAAAGCAATTATGGACTTTCACCAGAGATATTTGAATTAATTGCTTCAGATAGTAATTATAAATTATATGAAATGAATGAAGCTAGTGGGTTTAAGGTGTATGAATCCTATATGACTTATACAAATTTTATAAGTTATAGATCAAGTAATTCTGACTTGGCGACTGAAAAATTATTGCTTTTTTCAGCACTTCTTGATTCAGAAAGATACGCAGTGGAAGATTATAATTTAGAATATAATATTCCTGCGAATGATAATTTAGAAGGAAGCATTCCGATCTATACCACCTTATCTCAGAGCACTTTAGTGGATGTACCTGGCATAACTGATAATACTGTTAGAACATTTTATAAATTTACCAATGAAGTATTAGATATTACTTTTCCAGCCGGGGCAGTCTATTTTAAAGTCGGTGGTTTAACTGTGAGCGATTATGGCGAAGTTTATATGGAGTTTGCAGATAATAGTACGCAGTCATGCGTGATTCAACCGGACCAACCACATCAAGTGAAATGCGGTGACTTCGGACAAACACCGATAGCGATTTATATCGAAAATACAGAAGGAGTTTACTATGCTCCGGTATTAAAAATGAGGCAAGAAGCAGCAATTAATAGGGCTGCATATCTTGTATTTGATTTAAGTGGGATGTCCTTGGACGATAATATTGACATCACCAAATTTCATTTTAATACATCACATGATATTGAAAAAGCTTTTGTATTAGATGAACAAGGAAACGAGTATAATTTAATTGATGGTTTTTATTCATCAAATTTAAAACCTGATAAATTATATGTCTTTAAAACAAATCAATTATACGAGTATACCAATATATTTTCATTGATTATGAAATACTCTTATGATGATTTAGAAAATGTGACCACGTTATTGGATAAAGATTTTACAGAAAACGAATATTTATCCATAAAAAATGGTAAAATAAATTTGAACTATACTAATTTAAGTGATTCCGCTTATGACCAAATGATTATGATTCCAGTAGCTTATTCAGATGACTGGAAATTCATCGGTGATACCACATATGAAACACTTAGTATAAATGGTGGGTTTTTAGGTATTGTAATTCCAAACGGAACGGAAGAGATATCGATTTCAATGAAGTTTATTCCGAAAGGTTTGGATATCGGAGCTCTAGCATCTCTAGGTGGAGTTTTAATATATCTGGGAATATTTATACCGTATTGGAAAAAGAAAAAAACAATAAATGGAGATGATGTTGAATGAAACAAGGACGAATAATTGTACCTGCATATAACGAGGGAGAAAACGTTTCTTTGTTTTATAATGAAGTTATTAAATATATTAAAATTGATAATTATGAAATTGATATTTTATTTATTAATGATGGATCAAAGGACAATACTCTTGATGAAATTAAAAAAATAAGCAAAAAGAATAGCAACGTACATTATATTTCATTATCAAGAAATTTTGGTAAGGAATCAGCGATGCACGCCGGCTTAGTAAATTCGCAAGATAAAGATTTTGTAATTATTATTGATTGTGACTTGCAACAACCACCCGCGTTGATTGAGGAAATGATTCAAAGTTATGAAGAAGGATATAAAATCATATATACTAAGGGAAAATCAAGAAAAGGGGAACCAAAATTAAGAACTTTTTTTGCTAATTGGTTTTATAGAATATATAATTTTTATACTGAAATGCCACTGGAAAATGGAGCGAAAGATTTTCAATTACTAGATAAAATGGTGGTTCAAGCGTTTTTAGGGATAAAAGATAATTATCGATTTGTCAAAGGAATATTCTCTTGGGTAGGATATCCAAGAAAATGTTTAGAATATGATTTTATTCCAAGGCAACATGGAAAAAGCTCTTGGAGTTTTAAATCTTTGATGAAATATGCATTTAACGGTATGAACCAATTTTCAACGATACTGTTAGTGTTGCCAGTATTTACAGTGTTTTTAAGTATATTATTAGCCGTTTTTGATATTGTAATGTTTAATATCAATACTTTTACATTAGCGGAAATGATTTTAGGCTTGCAGTTTGCTCTTATTTTAATGATATTGGGAATATTAGGATATGTGATTATTTACTTACTATATCAAAATCGTAGACAAGTATTAAATAGGCCTATTTATTTAATTCAAGAGGCTTCGGGGGATTTAAACATTGATTAAGATTTGGAATTTTATAAAGACACATTTTTTAACTAGAAAATTTTTAACATTTGGAATTATTGGAGTAGTCAATACTGGTATTCATATGTTGATGTACTACTTAGCATATAACAACATTATTACAATTTCTGATTTGGTGTTAAAAGCTTTTTGGTCAAATACAATAGCATTTGTTACGGCATCCGTATTTTCGTATTTTGCAAATGCAATTTTTACGTTTAAACCAAATACAAAATCTACTGTGCAATTTTCTGTTGTAATGGGAGTATATTTACTACGTTGGTTTATTAGTTCTTCACTTACATCATTATTCAATTCTGTATTTGTAAATGTGTTTAATTTTGATTATGCATCTTATAAATATTTAGAATTACTAGCTCCACTTGTAGCATCAGCGTTATTGATTCCAATTGCGTATTTTGCTTTAGATTGGGTTTTTAGGAAAACAGATAAAGAAAAGAATAATTAAATCTTTATTAAAATTTAGAAATGAGTTAAAATAGAATCGTTGAGGAAGGCGTGAATTTATGGATAATTTTACAATATCATTGCTTGTAACATATTTATTTGCAATATATTTGTTAATGTTAAGAATTAAAGTATCGTTTAAGAAAATAAGATTGTTTAAAGTACTCTTATTATTGTTATCGATATCTTCTTTCGTGTTCTTAATTAAATATACTGGCGATCTTACTCTTTACGCAAGAATTATCGCATTTATTCCTGTGCCTTATGTCGTTGTTATGACTTATTTGGTGGAATTATCTAATATATTGAAAAAGCTTGGGTTCAATGCGTTTGTTAAAAAACCTTCTAAAATTGACAATGATTTAGCAGAACAACTTATGAGTTCAGTGGAATTTTTGTCAAAAAGAAAGATTGGGGCTTTAATAACAGTGGAAAGAAATGTCAACCTTACACCATTTATTAACAAAGCCTTAATGATTAACGCAGATGTTTCAAAAGAGCTGCTTACTTCAATTTTTATACCTTCTACACCACTTCATGATGGTGCGGTTATCATTAGAGGTAATAGAATTCTATGTGCAAAAACATATTATCCTTCTACCGAAAGAACGGATCTACCAATGACCTATGGAACAAGACATCGCGCTGCAATCGGGATAAGCGAACAAAGCGACGCTTTAACGATAGTTGTTTCTGAAGATACTGGGAATGTAAGTGTAACAATCAATCGTCAAATGGAGTATAATATTAGTAAAGAAACTTTGAAATTATATTTTGAAAAATTTCTTGTTATAAATTAAAGCGCTGCTAGCGCTTTTCTTTTTAGAAGATGGAATTTATTTGTTTATTATGATATAATTTTTTTAGATATTGGAGGTGAAATCTTGAATAATTATGATTGTATAGTCTATGGAAATAATATATTTAGTTTGTCTGTTGCTCTTTATCTAGCTCGCAAAATGAGAAAAGTGTTGGTCATTCAAGATTCATTGAAAATAGAAGATGATTATGAAGTAATGGATATAACGGATCCCGAAAATAATAAGTATCATTTTGAATACAATCCCAAAGGCATCGTTACTGGAATGAATAAGCAAGGATTAATGTATGAGTATCTTGATGATTTGGGATTAATAGATGAATTAAAAACAACTAATATATTAAGTGATATCATCGTGAATAAGGATAATACATTTCGAAAAAGAATCTTGAATTTTGAACAGTTTAGAGTGTATCTAGTTCGATATTATCCCAAAAACAGAGATCAAATACATAAGTTTTTCAATGATTTAAAAAGACATTATTCTAACTTTGCTGAGCAACATTTAAGCATGCTTCGAAATGACACCTATACACTGACCTCTTTGATGATTGAATGGGGAGATTACAGTTTAGAAGAATTGCTAGACAAGTATTTTACAAACAAAGAATTAAAAGCAGAATTTTCTTTAAGCAATAACATTAACGGGCTCGATTCCAATGAGATCAATTCTTATAATTTTTTCAGTGATTATTTTATTGGATTACATTCTGGTTTTTATTATTTGGAAGATTCAGAAAAAGATATTAGAACTAAAATTATTAAGAAATTAAAACTAATCAATCCAGATATTATTTTAAATACAAGATTAAAAGACGTTACATTAGATGAGTCTGGTAGAATTAAATCGTTTATCGATAAATCTGACAATGAGTATTTCGCGAAATATTTTTTCGTAGAACAAAATCCTTTAAAATTCTACCCTAAATATTTTAAAGGAATTGAAGAAGATATTAATATTATCGAATCGTATTATCCAAATTTCGATTTGGAACAAAAAATTAATACATTATATTTGGCTTTGAATCAAAACCCTAATGCTTTAGGAATTGAAGATATCATATATTATTTTAATAATTTGGATGAAGACTCAATAAAAATTGTTAAATTATTTAACTACTCATTATATAAACATGAGGATAAACGCAAAAAACGAGGGTTATTGTGTTTGGATTTTACTTACAATGACACGGTTGAACAACCACAAGAAGTTCTATTGAAGCGGTTATATGATGTGTTCCCTAAACTTAGAACATCAATTGTAGGGATGAAAGAAGGCACGCCAAGAAACCACTTAACGCTGGTCAGTAGTAGTTTCTTACGTAAAAATCTAAGCATTAATAAAATGATTGAAATTGAAGAATTTGAACATATACAAGTCTTTGATAATCTATATGTAGGATCCAAAGACTTTCGACCGGAAGCTGGTATTTTTGGTATTATTAATCAAGCAATTATTTTTGCCGATAAAATAGCGGATAGACTATATTTTGGCGAGGATGATGATTCCTATCGTTATTTAAATAATGAAGAAATTATGACGATGATGAGACACAACTATGATCCATCTTATTTTGGCAAAAATGAAATACATATAAATTTCCATATTGGAAAAAACATCTATTTTGTAAGAACAAAAGGAAAAAACATTGTTATTCATCGCGGAAAGCATTCTAGTTCAGATCTTTCAATTTATACTACGAACGATCGATTATCAAATTTACTATTAAAGAAGATATCGTTCAGTGAAGTTTTGGAAGAAGGCTCACTTAAATTTAGAGGCGATAAAGAATTATTATTCAATGCAGTTAGCGCGTTCAATTTAGATGATTATCAAGAATATAATCCGCTAGAATATAAAATATCTAAATATAAAGATTTAGGAGCTAAGTTTTTATTTGTTTATTTTGGTATTTATATGTTAGCTGGATTGTTATCTAATTATGTAGATGGAATATATATTTATCCATTTGCTCTAGCGTTAACTATGGGAACCGCGTACTTGAAACTGCGCTCCTATGAAGAAATTCATTGGTTTGATGTGTTTATTAATGCAACATTCTTAACTGGATTAGTATTGTCCATTTTTTGGAGCACATTCAATACCATGAGATTTGATGATCCGTTATTGGGAATCATGTCTCTTGCTTTACTCATTTCTGTTTTTGCAGATAAACCAATTGTTTATCATTATACAAAATTTGACAAGAGTATAGATTACAGAAATTCTAACTTATTTAAAATCATTAGTAATGGGTTGACATTTGTTTGGGGATTCTTGTTCCTATCGATATTAGTAGGAGCCTATATAACAGGACAAAGATATGTTTCGGTATTATATTATCTGTATTTCTTAGGAATCTTTTTAATGTATTATTATCCAACGATTTACGTGAACACAAATATTAAAAGGTAGAGGGTAATTACTATATGAATGAAATATTTATTTATGCTAGTTTATCATTATTAGTACTATTGTTCTTTTTAAGTTCTATTATCTATAAAAAAACTAGAATTTGGAAATTAGTATTGATAATTATTACATTAGCGGTGTACGGCTTTATTAGAATTATGCC
>CAZSVN010000002.1:19520-23294 GCA_964610285.1 uncultured Candidatus Izemoplasmatales bacterium | reverse complement strand
CTACTCTTTGCATACTTACACTCCACCAAGTTTTATACATTATATCAAATAAAATTGCAACTATCTTAGAAAATCTAATGTTAATCTACACTATCTTCCTCTTTTTCATCTAATTCTTCAATATTTGGCCCTTCTATGAAGTTTACCTTGTCGATATCTTGAAATTTAGAGTTTAGTTTTTCCACGCGAATGTTTACTTTGTCTCCATCTTTACGTAAAGAATCAATGGATCGATTTAATTTGGACCATTCCTCACCAAAAATTCTAAAGTTCGTTTTTAATTTCTTTAATTGCTCAATAATTTCTTTGGTATGCTTGCTTCTTTCAAAATCAATAGCCACTGCTTGAAAAGAAGATAAAAGTGGTATTAACGTAGTTGGTGACACAATCGTTACATTTTTATTTCTTGCGTATTCAATAACTGGCAATAATTTTGAATGTAATAATGCTAAAATACCATCACTTGGAACAAACATAATAGCATAATCGCTTGTAATACCGGTCACAATATATTTGTTTCCAATATCCGTAATATGTTTCTTTACTTCCCTACCAAAATCGCTGATTAAACGATTACTCTCATCATTCGTCAATTCGTTGTTATCAAATAATTTTGAATAAGATGAATATGGGAATTTTGAATCAATCGCAATCATTCCATTTGGTTCTGGTAAAAAGACCACAGCATCAGCCCTAACCATTTCATTCTTATCCTTGTTTATTGTATATTGCGTTTGATATAATCTGTCATTTTCTCCAAAGACACTTAGTAACAGTTGATTCAGTTGATATTCTCCAAAAGCACCTCTTGCTTGATTGTTCGATAAGATATTTTGGAGGCCAATCATTTCTACTGATAAACTTTCAATCTTTTTTTGAGCATCATCAATTACTTTTACTCTTTCAGCAATTTGAATAAAGGTTTTGTTTGTTTCCACAAAACCTTTGGATAGTCTATCTTCGACTTTTTCATTAATCTCAGACATTCTTTTTTCAATGCTCTCGTTTAAACTCTTAAAGTCTTTGGACAGATCTTCATTGATTTTGGTTTGAAATCCAGCCAACTCTTTATTTACATTCAAACGAAAATCTGTAATGTTTTCATTGGATGCATCGGTTTGTTTGCGAAGTTGTTCATTTACATCATTGTTAAATTTAAGCATGGATTCATAAATGCTTTTGGTTACCGCTGATTCTAAATTTCTCACTTTATCGACGATGGATTCTTCAATTTCTTTTAGATCTCCATCATCCGCTGAGTTCTTGTTGGTTACTATAAAGATTAATACAACCAAAATTATTACTGAAAGTATTACTCCTATTAAACCTAATATTTCTGGTAAAGTCATTTCGCCACCCCTTAAAATATTGGACTAAACAAATTAAACAGTCCTTGAATTATTCTTGCTATGATACCACGTTGTTTCCATTGCTCTAATAATACTTCTTCTGATTTTGTTAAGTCATCTAGAAAAGCGTTCACCAAATCTTGTACCGCTTTATTTTCAAAAATGCTCGTCACTTCAAAATTTAAATGAAAACTTCGTGGATCAAAATTGACCGAACCTACAGAAGCAATTTCATCATCGATTATCAGTATCTTAGAGTGAACAAAGTGATCTTTATAGATATAGATCTTAACCCCAAGATTTAACAATGTTTCATAATACGATTCCGTTGCATAGCCAACCGCTATGTAATCGTGTTTCCCAGGAACCAATAGTTCTACTTTAACCCCTGATTTTCTAGCGATTTCGATTGCTATCATTAACTCAGATTCAATAATCAAATATGGTGTAACTATTTTAATACTTTTCTTAGCAGCAAGCATCATTTTATAATACACATTTCGAATTAAACTATTTTCAAAATCTGGTCCGGATTCAATCACAGTAACTAACCCCGGAAATGATTCAATAGATTTATCCATAGGTTTATCAATCACTACATTTGTTATATAATACCAATCCTTCACAAATACATTTTGAATGCTGGTAACCCCATTACCTTTTAAGATCACATGGGTATCGCGCCAAAATCCAAATTTCTTATCTAAATGATTGTATTCATCACTTAAATTCATACCACCTACAAAACCAACTTTACCATCAATAACAATTGCTTTTCTGTGGTTTCTAAAATTCAAGTTTGAGTTAAAGACTGATATTGTTTGAGGATCAAAAACCCCAATATGAACTCCAGATTTTTTCAATTTTGTCATGTAAGCATAATTCAAATGTTTATTAGAACCCATATGGTCATAAATCAAATATACATCAAGTCCAGCTTCCGCTTTACTTTTTAGAATATCCAATACGCACTTTCCAATATGGTCATTCTTTACAATATAGAATTCCATAAAAATATAATCTTTAGCTTTTGACAATTCTTCAATTAACCTTGGGAAGAATACATCACCGTTATTTAAAATTTCCAAATACGTGTCATTTTCATAAACAGACCTTCCTGTTGTGCTATGAATGAAATCAAAAATATTACCGAATTTCGATTTTGTGTAATCTGGATTTGTCGATTCTTCTAATCCCAAGAATGCTTTCGATGCAATCAGTGGTCTGTGTTTGGATAACTTCATTATATGAAAATCACGCGCAAAAATATAGTACAATACAATTCCAATAAATGGATTCATTAATAAAATTAAAATCCAGTGACTCTTATTATAGGCATAAGTTGGTTGTAATAATATTCGTATAATAATTCCCAGTGAAAAAATCCACACAATTATTAGGATAATATACAATGCTGAATTATTGGTTATTAATATTGATAAAGAAGAAATGTGCAGTCCTATAATCAAAAAAAAGGAATATATCATTTCCGCTAGTATTATCAAAGCAAATAATAAATACCCTCTTTTCATAGCTCACCTCCGCGTACTACAATTTTACCACAATATATAAGATTTGTTAACGTTTAAAAGAATATTAAAAAAAACGCCCAAAGGCGTTTTATTTCATTTCTTGTAATTCCGCTTTTGTCGCAAATCTTACCACAGATTGTATGGCCGATAAGCAACTTTGTTTCGTAGGATATGTTTCACCAGATACAATCAATTGCTTGTTGGAAGTATAAAGATTATATTGATATCGATTTTGTTTATCTCTAGAAGTAGTAAAATTTTGACTAATAATTGCGTTCTTAATAGCTTCTAACCCGTTTAATGCAGATTGTTTTGTGGTATATCCTTGAGATACAAGTAAAATCTGCGCATTGGAAGCTAATAGTTTAACGTAATAGAGTTTTTCTTCTCTTACAAGTTGGAATTTTCCATTCGGATTTGCTGTTGTTTTTGGGATAGCAGCGAGTTCTTCTCGCACTTCAATGGACGGAATGGATTCTAATTCGATTACTTTATCCGCTTGATAGAATTTTTTAACTGATTCCACTGCAGACTCTGCAAGTTTAAGAGTTTTGTAAAATTCACCAATGATAATAACTCTTGCTCCCCTTGCTCCAAATAAATCAAAATGAGAAAAACCAGTTTTATCTGTTGAAATTTCAAAATTTCCTTCTAAGACCGCTTTTTTGAATGTTTCAATTCCTGTTTTTGCTCCTTTTTTCGTAGAATAACCAAATGAAACTGCTAAGATTTCACCATTAGAAGCTTTTAAGCGAAATTTAAATAATCCAGCTTCTGGATATAATTCATATTTTCCTGATGGAGCTTTTTTTATCGTTTCTTCTTTCTTAGGGGTTTTTTTAACTGGTGCTTTTTTAACTGGTGCTTTTTTTGTCACTACCTTTTCAGGCTCT
>CAZSVN010000002.1:0-19510 GCA_964610285.1 uncultured Candidatus Izemoplasmatales bacterium | reverse complement strand
GCTTCCCTACGAAGAACCTTGAACCTTTTTTACGGTTTCTTCTTTCTTAGATGCTTTTTTAGGTGGTGCTTTTTTAGTTGGTGTTTCTTTAACCTCTATCTTTTTTGGTTCCGTATTTTGATTTAATGCTTCTTCGAGATTTTTTTGTTGAAATGCAACAAGTTTATCCTTGTCTTGTTCGTTTTTGCGTATTCTATCTTCCTCTATTTTAGCTTGCTTAGCAAGTTCTTCCTGTCTAAGTTGTTCTTGTTCTCTTTTTTTTCTGCTTTTTCCAAATAAAAACATAATATCACCTCTATACTTGATTATATCAAAAAGTTTAACCTTAAAATAGGAAATTACATAAATAATACATATTTTTTAGATAATGTCACACTTGCCAAAAAAAAACACAGGGTTGTGGAGCCCTGCGTCTTTATTTTTTGGCATTTTTTTAACGTTTACTGAATTGTGGTGCTCTACGTGCTTTTTTAAGACCGTATTTCTTACGTTCTTTCACACGTGGATCTCTTGTGATTAATCCGGCTGGTTTAAGGATTTTTCTGTATTCAGGGTTTACTTCAAGTAAAGCTCTTGTGATACCCAGACGGATAGCACCTGCTTGACCGATGATTCCACCACCGTTTACATTTACTGATATATCAAATGTGTTTTCGTTAGCTGTTAAAACTAATGGTTGAGAAACGTCCAATCGAGCTAATGATGATGGTACATATTCTTCGAACGTACGTCCGTTGACTGTGATTACACCATTACCTGGTCTTAGTATAACTCTAGCAACTGATGATTTTCTTCTACCAGTGCCACGATACATAACTGATTTAGCCATTTTCTCCCCCTATCCTTTTAATACCATTACGACAGGTTTTTGTGCTTGTTGTTTATGTTCTTCCCCTGCGTAAACGAATAATTTTTTATACATTTGATTTCCTAGTTTACCTTTCGGTAACATTCCTTTGATTGCAAGTTCCACCATTCTTGTTGGTTTTTCTTGCATTAAAACTTTGGCTGTTTTTTCTTTTAAACCACCAGGATAATTAGAATGAGTATAATACATTTTGTCATTCCATTTATTTCCAGTAAGTTCAATTTTTTCAGCATTAATAACGATTACATAATCCCCTGAGTCAACATGTGGTGTAAAGGTAGGTTTATGTTTTCCTCTTAAAACTGTCGCTACCTCAGTAGCTAACCGTCCCAGTCTTTTTCCAGCTGCATCCACAACAAACCATTCGCGTTTGATTGTGTTTTCATTTGCCATAAATGTTTTCATTTTATACCTCCTTATTATTTAAAAAGGCCTGTGGGCTATAAAATAAAAATGTACCTTAATTATCATATCATTTTAGATATTATATGTCAACAAATTTCGATTGACACTTCAATATTTTTTTTAACTGATTTTATCTCCTGGATTCAATTCATCCGGAGCTGCAATTACGTACAATTTTTCTTCTTCCGTTTCTCCACAAAGAATCATCCCTTCCGATAATTCTCCTCTTAATTTTACTGGTTTTAAATTTGTTATTACCTGTACTTTTTTGTTCAACAATTCTTCTGGCTTATAAAATTCAGCAATTCCAGAAACAATGCTTCGAATACGATCTCCGGTATCAATTTTAAATACTAAGAGTTTCTTGGCATCATCGTGTTTTTTCGCTTCTACGATTTTGCCTACACGAATATCTATTTTAGTAAAATCATCAAATTCAATTTCAGGAAGCATTGGTTTGATAATCTGTTTCTCATCTTCTGTTTTACCATCATGCATCAATGCTTTGATCACTTCGATTTCTTTTTCAACATCTAATCTAGGAAATAAATGCGTTGGTTTTTTAACGACATCATAACTGTTTTTTGATCCAAATTCAATGCTATCAAATCCTCTGAATTCTTCTTCTACATGTAAAAACTCAAATACTTCTTTCGGAGCGTTTAATAAGAAAGGAAGATATAGGATGCTGATAATACGAATGCTTTCTAATAAATGATACATCACGGATTCTAATACGTCTTTTAATTCTTCATGTTTAGCAAGTTCCCAAGGGAATGTATCATCGATTAGTTTATTGGTACGTTTGACTAATGCACTCAAATCTAGTAATGCATTACTAAGTCTGAATTCATCCATATTGCTTTGATAACTTACAAATGTTTCTTTTGCAACACTTCTTAATTCTTCTTCAAACACATTGTAATCATGATTGTGTTTTTTATTCCTTACATGCCCATCAAAATATTTGTTCACCATAGAAATACTTCTAGATACCAAATTACCATAGTCGTTCACCAAATCATTATTGATTCGTTTCACGTAATCTTCCGGTGTAAATACACCATCATTTCCGTATGGCAGTTCTCTTACTATATAGTAGCGAAAAGCATCTAATCCATATTTTTCTACTAATTGTTCTGGATAGATTACGTTTCCTTTTGATTTAGACATTTTGCCATCTTTCATCAAATACCATCCATGAGCAAATAGTCTGAATGTAACAGGAATATCTAAGGCAAATAACATAATAGGCCAGTAGATTGCATGGAACCTTAAAATATCTTTTCCAACAACGTGGATTACTTCATCTCCATTAACCCAATATTTTTGATATAAATCATCGTTCTTGGAACGATATCCTAGTGCTGTAATATAATTACTCAATGCATCAATCCAAACATATACAACATGCTTCGGATTAGACGCTACTTTTACTCCCCAAGAAAAAGCCGTTCTAGAAACAGATAAATCAAGCAATCCAGATTTGATAAAGGATACCACTTCATTTTTTCTCGTTTCAGGGACAATAAAATCTGGATGATCTTGGATAAATTTCAATAGTCGATCCGCATATTTTGACAATCTTAAGAAATAGGTCTCTTCTTTCAATACCTTTGTTGTACTTCCGCAGTCAGGACACTTGTCTTCGTCCACTAACTGTGTTGGTGTGAAATACGATTCACAGCTCACACAATAATTACCTGTATATTCCCCTAAATAAATATCATCATTTTCAAGCAATCGGTCAAAAATATCTTCTAAAATAACTTCATGTCTTTTTTCGGTTGTTCGAATGAAATCATCATTCGATATTTCCAATTCTTTCCAAAGGTCTTTTGCCAGTCCTGAAATATAGTCCACATGTTCTTGTGGAGTCTTGTTATTTTCTTTCGCTGCTTCTTCAATTTTTTGACCATGTTCATCCGTCCCTGTCAAAAAACGAGTATCATACCCTTGCAGTTTTTTATATCTGATTATACTGTCACATAAACATGTGGTATAAGCAGAACCAATATGAAATTTACCACTTGGGTAATAGATTGGTGTTGTAATATAAAATGTTTTCTTCAAATTATCACCTCAAATAAATGTTAAAACACAATTTTTTTCTGTAGTCTTTCTACTTCTTTTTCGTTAAACACTGTCCTTAATATCTCAAACACAAAATCGTAGACAACTCCGACAGACCTAGCAGTAATAAACAATCCGTCACTTACTGCCTTTAATTCTTCCATCCGAATCGCATCGCCCATATGGTTTTCCGTTCCTGGGAAAGATATATATTGTTTCCCATCCATGATTCCCAAGGACCCAAACACAATCGGTGCTGCACAAATTGCCATTAACCATTTTTTTTGTTCATAAAAGTCTAACACTAATTTTTTTACAGATTTTGTATCTTTTAAAACAAAAGAATGACCTCCACCAGGTATAAATAATCCATCATAATTTGCTGCATCGACTTTCTTCATCGGCATATCTACGACAACTTTTACACCATGTGATCCCGTTACGATTTTTTTGTTAAAAACCGATGCGATATCAATTTCAATCCCAGCTCTTCTAAGTAGTGCAATGGTGCCTAAAGCTTCCATGTCTTCGAAACCGTCAGCTATTAAACTTACGAGTTTCATACTATCACTCCTTATTTATTTTCTCATTTAAATATTCTTGATAGATTCGATTTTTAGGCAATCCTGTTAGTTCGGACACTTTTTTCATAGCTTCCGTTTTTCTTAGACCAGATTCTATGAAAAAATCGACCTGTTCAACAATACTTAACTTGGATTTTTCTTCCGTATCGAAGAAGCCTTCGATAATTAAAACCAATTCTCCTTTTAATTCTGGTAAGTCCTCATACTCGCTAAGACTTCCTTGTATAATTTCTTCATATGCTTTCGTTATTTCTCTAGCAATGACAAATTTTCGATTTCCAAATATTGCAAACATATCTTTTAGAGTTTGTTTTATTCTATGAATCGCTTCATAAAAAATCAATGTCTCCTGACGATATTGCAAATCTGTTAATTCCGTTTTGCGTTTTGTTACTTTTGCATCTAAAAAACCATAAAATAAAAATGGATGGGTTTTGATTCCAGACATCGTTAACGCTGGTAATAACGCGTTAGCTCCCGGAATGGAAACCACATTATAATTGTGTTCCAAAACTTTTCGAACCAAATCAAACCCTGGATCACTAACAAGTGGCATTCCTGCATCGGATACTAGTCCTACAGAGAGCCCGTTTTCTAAATCATTCAATACCACTTCAATTTTCATAGTAGAATTATGATCATGAAAACTTATCAATGGTTTTTTTATATCATAATGAGATAACAATTTAATGGTGACTCTTGTGTCTTCCGCATAAATTTTATCAACTTCATTTAGTGTTTTTAGAGCTCTTAATGTGATATCTTCTAAATTGCCTATTGGTGTAGCAATAAGATACAACGTACTTCTATTTGATTGATAATTAAGATTTCGTATCAAATCCATCATCCCCTAAATGAAAAATCTTTAGAACTTCATCGGTGTATTCATTTTTTTCATTATAAATAATTAAAGGTTTCTCTACCTTCAAGTCTCCCGTATTACCATTTGCTCTTGCATCAATTAACACCATCATAGCGTCTTTTGTGGTCGTTGTATAAACAAACTTCATTCGCTTCACTACAAAGCCGTGTTTATTGAGTAATAGAATAATTTCTTCTAAACGGTTTGCGCGATGAATAAAATTAAAAGACCCACCATTTGTAATCATTTTCTTAGCAGCGATAATAATCCCTTCTAAATCAATGAATACTTCATGTCTTGCAATCGTTAGCGCATCTATATCATTTAGAAAATCTTCATTATGATATTTAAAGAACGGTGGATTCATCGTGATGATATCAAACGAATTGGTTTCAAAATCTTGATAGGCATCTAAGATATCCCGTTTATATACTGTTATTTGATGTTCTAGATGATTTAATTTAACACTTTTAATTCCTAATTCTACAACTACATCTTGAATATCAATACCAATGATTGGTTTATCTGTTTTCAAAGATAAGTACAATGGAATTGGCGCAGATCCTGTTCCAAAATCGATGATTTTTTTTGTTCTTAAATTGATATTTACAAAATCAGCTAATAATAAAGAATCCAAAGAAAAGCGAAATAAATCTTTCCTTTGAATAATCTTTAAACCATCATATGCTAATAAATCATGGATTTCTTCTTTTACCATTTTATTCCTCTAAGTTTAACAGTTCCTTATCGTTTACGTTAAGATCATCTTTGGAAGCATCTTCTTTGAATTCAATTTCGGATATATGATATGTAAACTGATTTCCCTTTACATCTACAACAACTTGTTGCAAGATAAAGTTAATATTTTTTACTTGACCTCTACCCTCTGGTGTTTTCACAAAGGAATCTATTTTAGGCATTTTCTTGCGCATATCTTTGTATTGTTCATCTTCGTAATTGATACAGCAAAGTAATTTACCACAAATACCAGAAATATTATTTGGATTCAATGATAAGTTTTGGTTTTTTGCCATTTTAATAGATACTGGTTGGAATTCATTTAAGAATGTCGTGCAACAGGTTTGTCTGCCACAAGGGCCAACCCCACCTAACACTTTAGCTCCATCACGCGTTCCAACTTGTCTCAGTTCAATTCTTACATGAAATTCATTTGCTAAATCTTTTACCAATTCTCGAAAATCCACTCTTCCTTCTGCATTAAAATAGATAATTAACTTTGTTCTATCCAAAGTATATTCACAGTTTAATAATTTCATTTCTAATTTATTTAGTTTAATTAGTTCATCCGTTTTTTTGAGTACAATTGGTTCTTTGTCCAAGTTTTCTTCGTATCTCTTGATGTCCTCTTCATTTGCTATTCTTACAATTGGTTTAAGTGGTGAAACCAAATCTTCATTTCCAATTGTCATGATAT
Source organism: uncultured Candidatus Izemoplasmatales bacterium (assembly GCA_964610285.1). Classification (GTDB taxonomy): domain Bacteria; phylum Bacillota_I; class Bacilli_A; order Izemoplasmatales; family Hujiaoplasmataceae; genus 4572-104. The sequence goes on along the minus strand of CAZSVN010000002.1, from coordinate 13,283 downwards.
TCGATACTACAAATCCAAGTTCTACTCCTCTTGCAGTTTCTACTACGACTTTATCCCCATTGTTTACAGCAATATTTGCTGTATCAAAATAATATTTTTTTCCTAAACGATTAAACTGTATAGCTACTACAGTATGTTGCATATTTATAACCTCTTTCTAAGCAAGCAAGCATTTTATCAAACGCAAGTTTGTTGTTGATATTATACTTCAATCTGCCTTTTAATCCAAGCATATTAGTAATGTTTTCTTCAATGTGATTCTGTGCCATTTTTTCAGATAGTTTTTTTAAAGTGTCTTTTTCTTCCTCAAAACAAATATTTTCTAAATGTCTTAAACCATAATTTAATACATCTTTTTGATAAAAAATCATCAGCGTTAAAAAGAAATCTGTCATTTCTATATTCTTCAAAATATCTTGACCTTTTTCCTTGAACAACAAAATAGAGGAATTAGTTTTATCTAAAAACGCATTGTTAATCGCGATAACCAATTCGATAATTTGAATCATATTAGCGTCTTTAGCAAATTTAATAGCCGCACCCATATCCACGGTATATTCACTTATAGAATTGGCTATATTGGATGTAATCCCTTGGCCGATAAGATGTTCACGAATAATATCTCGATCAATTGGTTTAAAATGCAATGTTTCTGCACGTGATATGATTGTTTTTAATAACGAATTATAACTTTCAGTAATCAAAACTTGATAAATATTTTGTCCTGGTTCTTCCATTGTTTTAAGCAATGAATTGGCAGATGTTGCATTCAGTTTATCTGCCTCTTCAATGATATATATTCGTGGTCCTTTTTCAATAGATGCTTTCGAAAACTCATTGATTAAACTTTGAATTTGTTCCTTCTTAATCACTTTTCCTGAAGGTTTAATATAGAATAAATTAGGATGAGTTCTATTTTCAACTCTTCGGCAATTATGACATTTATTACAAGGGTTAAAATTCTCGGAATTTGTACACAACAAGGATTTCGCATAAAGAAATGCCGTGCTGGTCTTTTTCGTTCCGTTTGGCCCTTCGAAGATATAAGCATGAGATATTCGATTAAGTTCATAGCTATTTTTAACTATTCGTGCAATATCATTTTGATATTTAGCAACTTCATCCCATGAATATACAGACATAATTACCCCCTTCTACATAATGGTTTTAATTAAATTGATAGCATCCACAGCGACGTGAATGATTGGTTGTTCTCCATTTATTTTTTTGACTCTTTTTGGATAGGTTTGAATCAAACCCAAATAACCTTGATAGATTTTATTATGAAAATTGAGTTGTTCGAGGTCCAACCGATTAATTTCCCTGTTAGGTGTGTCAAACACTCTCTTTAAGCCCACTTCAGGTCTGACGTCTACAAAGATAGTCAAGTCTGGTAAAATCCCCTCAATGGCAAATAAATTGATGTCATAGACTTCTTTCACTCCTAAATTTCTCGCAATTCCTTGATAGACCAATGAACTATCTACGAACCGATCACACAGAACCATTACGCCTTCTTCTAATGCGGGAAGAATCTTCTCAATTAGATGTTGTCTTCTAGATGCTGCAAAAAGCAACGCTTCCGTTCTAGCATCCATTTCTGTATGTTCAACATCCAAAAGAATATCTCTGATTTTTTCAGAAATTTTTATTCCCCCTGGCTCTCTTGTGACCAATACTTTATAGCCAATGTTCTCAAAATATTTCTTAACTTCTTTGATAACAGAAGTTTTTCCGGAACCTTCTGTGCCTTCAAAACTAATGAATTTACCTCTCATAAAATCACCTGCTTTACTTTTCTATTATCTCATAATTAATGTTTTTTTTAAACAAATTATTTTATTAAAATAAATTAGTGTGTTACAATATATCAAAAGGATGATGTTATATGCAAATTGATATTCGTAATTTATCTTTTGCTTACGGCCACAGAACAGTAATCAACGGATTATCTCACACAATAAATCCCGGCGATTATTTGGTTGTTCAAGGAAAGAATGGTTCAGGTAAATCCACTTTAATTAAATGTTTATTAGGGATTAATTCCGTTAAAAACGGAATGATTTTTTTGGATAATCAAGACATTAATTCTTTTAATTCATGGACAAAATTTGGTTACGTAAGTCAAAATTATGATAGTTTTAATTATGAATTTCCATTAACAGTTCAAGAGCTATTAAAATTCTCAACCATTACGAGAAAATCAGAGCAGAATTACTTAAAGTTATTGGATGAAATGGGAATTTTAGAAATCGTACATCAAAATATAAACTCATTATCTGGCGGCCAGCTTCAACGAGTATTTATTGTAAGAGCGATGCTAAATGATCCTGAAGTACTTATACTTGATGAACCAACCGCTTCTATTGACAAACAAAATACAGCGTTTTTTTACAAAACAATAGGTGATTTAAATAAACGTGGTATAACAATAATTCTAATAACACATAGTGATTCACTGGAACATTTACAGTATACTCACTTACTCGATATGTCACTTGATTTAACAACTACCATCACTCCAATAGAAGATGGCGAAGGGGTTGATAAATCATGATGTTATCATTCCTAAACGATTTGTTCCAGCAAGATTTTATGTTACGAGCTTTGGTTGCTGGATTTGTATTAGGAGCTATTGCACCAACCATCGGATCTATCGTAACAGTGAGACGATTATCCTTTATCGCAGATACGTTAGGACATTTCTCACTGGTGGGAATTTCTGTTAGTTTATATTTATCTACTTTAGGAGTTTCTATTTTTTTTGAAAGGCCATTATACTTAGGAATCATATTTTCTGTTGTTGGTGGTTTATTAATTGAGTTATTCAGACGATCTTATAAAAACTATAAAGAAATATCCATGGTTATCGTAATTAGTTTAGGAGCTGCTTTAAGCGCTATTTTCTTTTCTTTATCCAAAAAAACCGGTTCATTATATAGTTACTTATTTGGTTCTATTCTAACGGTTACAGATTACTACTTGGTGTTAATATTAATTAATGCAGTAATTGTTTTGATGTTGTTTATTCTGTTTGGAAAGCAAATATTGTCTGTTAGTTTTGATGAAACAACAGCGAAATTTTTAGGAATCAACATTAATTTCTTCCAAATTATTTTCATGATTGTGTTGTCTATCGTCGTGTCGGTTTTATTGGAATCTGCTGGTGTATTACTTATTTCATCCATGATGATTATTCCAGTAGCTGCTGGAATGCGAATAGGTTGGAGTTTCAAATCAACCCTTGTGTCTTCCGTTATATTTTCTGAATTATCGGTATTCTTTGGACTCTGGTTAGCATATTCTGTTACCATTCCATCAGGAGCTGCAATTGTATCAGTAAACATTATTATTTTATTGATTATCACAATCGGGAAAAAGCTGCGAACTAAACGACAAATTGCCAAATTAGATAAATTAAAACAATAACAAACAAAAGCGCTTATTTAAGCGCTTTTTTAGTGTTTTAATACCATATTTTATCCAAATACAATCCAGAAGCCGGAGCTAAATTCTTTGTGAATTTCCGGTTTTTTTCTTGGATAATTTGTGAAATAGTTACATCCAATTGTTTCGTTGATATTTGGACTAACGCAAATACGATAATCCGAATCATGTAACGCAAAAATCCGTTTCCCTCAAAAATAAGTTGAATTTCATTATCAAAAATAACGGCTTCAGCTCTATAAATAGTGCGTTCAGGTGAAGTTGGTTGCCCTTTGCAAAAACTCAAAAAATTATGAGTTCCTATTAACATATTAAGATTTTTGTTTAATATATCTAAATCGATATGTTTGACATTCCACTCATAATAGACTTTAAAAGGATTCCGATCATCTAATGTAAGTTTATAAATATATCTTTTTTTATAGACATCATATCTGGAATGAAATATTGGATGTGCTTCTTCTAGCGATTTCACTAAAATATCTTTAGGCAATTGGTAATTCAATAATTCTATCCAACCGTCTCTGTCCAAATCTCTTATCGTATCAAAGTGAATTACATAGTTGTTGGCATGTACACCAGTGTCTGTTCTAGAACACCCTTGTACCAACGTATCATATCCATTCACATTAGAAACAACTTTTGTAAGCTCTCCTTGGATTGTTTTTTGATCATTTTGAATTTGAAACCCATTGTAAAGATGACCATCATAAGCAATTGTAGCCATAAATCGTTTTTGATTCGATGGATTTGTAATGAGAATTATTCGGCGAATCAAAGCGTCTTCAAAGCCAAGTTTTATAGGATAACCAAATTGATTATAACCATATAACATCAACGAATCCCAATATGGTTTCACATCTATGTGTTCAAACTGCTCTATATGTTCCTTGATAAATGCCGCAACATCATTCATCCCAAGTATGATATTCTCATCAAATTTTAAACCAACTTGATCATGTAGGTTTTTTATATCAATATTCATTATGCAATCACCTTTAATACAATCGTAGCCGTTAAGCAAAGGATAGTAAAAATACTGGTATAAACATCAATTATAGAAAATGAGAGTATTGTAATTCTGGTTCGTTTTTCTCCAGGAACAAAATTTCTAGATTCCATAGCATCTGCAAGTTCCTCACTTCGCATAAATGCAATGATAAACATTGGAACCAATAGAGAAACGATTTGTTTCATTTTGTCCTTTAATTTTCCTTCTCTAAAATCCGCACCTCGACTAGCTTGGGCAGCCATAATCTTTTGTGCTTCATCAAAAATCGTTGGAATATATCGTAAAGCGATGGAGATAATCAAAGCAAATTCTTCCGAATTAAAACCTATTTTTTTGAGCGGACGCATCAAACTTTCAATTCCTGATGTTAGATCAGTAGGTTTTGTCGTCAATGTCAAAACAGTTGTCAATGTAATAATTATTAGTAGTCTTACCACTACAAACACAGACATTTCAATGCCCTTTTCATATATCGTAAATTGGAATGAATAAAAATCACCCGCATAATTCACAAATCTTAATACTGCATAAATACCTAATATAAACGCAATGAATAATATTATTCTTAGTTTACCAAACTTCAGCAACAAACGCCAAGAAACAAATAAAACAACAATTCCAATCACACTGTACACATTAAAATGCATGGTAGCTTGAGAAAGAATCGCCCCTTCGGTATTTAATGCTATTTGAAAAATAAATGTAAAAATCAATAATATAAAAATAGGTTTTAACCCTTTTATCACTTTAAAAATGGATATTCTACCGATAATTAGTGTCATAAATGCTATACCAAACGCAATAAATAATTGCGTGATATTTTCCAACATAAATACGGCAATCATAAGAAATAATATCGAAATAATTTTAGTTCTTGGATCTAAACGATAGAAAAATCCTTTTCCGGGGATATATTGCCCAATAATGATACTATTCATCAGCAATCACCCGGTTTATTTCTGCAACTACATCATCTACATTTTTTTGATAAATATTCATATCAACATGTAATGTTTCTTTCAAATATTTCATTGTTTTAATGGTATTTGGATAATCCAAATGATTGTGATCCAATACATCACTTCTAAACAAATCATCAGGAGTTCCATCAAACGAAAGTTGTCCATCTTTTAAGACGATAACTCGATTAAAATATTGGTACACCAAGTCCATATCGTGGGTAATAATGACGATTGTCTTTTTTGTTTTTTGATGGATATCTGTAAACAAATCCATTAAGGTTTTTTTACCAGCTGGATCCAACCCACTGGTTGGTTCATCTAACACTAATATATCTGGATCTAGGGCTAGAATTCCGGCTATACTTACTCTTTTCTTTTCACCACCGCTTAAGTTAAATGGATTTCTAATTAGATATGTATCATCTAATCCTACTAAGCTTAAAGACGTTCTTGCAAGTTCTTTTGCTTCTTCTACAGGAACCTTAAAATTAAGTGGTCCAAACATAATATCTTTTTCTACTGTTTCTTCAAACAATTGATATTCTGGAAATTGAAATACCAAACCAACATGTTTCCTCAATTGATTATAATTAATTTTTTTGTCTCTTTTATGGGTAATATGCTTGCCATATATTTCCACAGAACCACTTGTTGGAAATATCAACGCATTCATATGTTTAGCTAGAGTTGATTTCCCAGAGCCTGTATGACCAATTAAAGCAACAAATTCGTTGCTTTTTTCGATTTTCAAAGAAATATTTTGAATTGCCTTATAAGTTTTCTTTGAATAGGATGCATATTCATGAGTTACTTCGTTAAAGTATATTCCCATAATATATCCTTAATGGTTGATTTCTCGATTCTGGATGCGATTTCTAAAGCCACAGGCAATTCTAAATGACTATCTAGAAAGATTTGTTTATTCATTAATAACTTCTTTGTTTCATCAAAAGCAAACACTTCACCTTTGTTCATAATTAATATTTTATCCGCTAACACAGCTTCATTGACATCATGAGTAATCATGATAATCGTCAATCCTTCTTCGTTCAATTCTTTTATATAGTTAATCAAATCATTTCTTGTATACGGATCCAACATTGAAGTTGCTTCATCAAAAATTAATATATCTGATTTCATCGCTAAAATGCCAGCTATAGCAACTCGCTGTTTTTGACCCCCGCTTAAATTAGATGGTTGTTTATCTAAGAAATCAAGCATCCCTACTTTTTCTGCAAAAAAATCAATTTTTTCTAACATTTCTTCTCGTGGGATACAAAGATTTTCCATACCAAAAGCGATGTCATCTCTTACAGTGACACCGACAAATTGATTATCCGGGTTTTGAAATACGATTCCAACTTTTTTTCGAAGTTCACTTGCGGAAGACTCTGTCAATTTAACAGAATCAATAAATATCTCTCCACTTTGCGGTTCTAAAAGCCCAACTAAGGTCTTAGCTAGTGTCGATTTTCCTGAACCATTATGCCCCAAGATTGCAATCCATTCCCCTTTATTAATCTCAATATTTACATTTTTTAATCCTTGCTTTTTCTTGCTGTAAGAAAAAGAAACATCTTTCACTGAAACAATATTCATTACAACACCGTCCAACTAAATATTATATCAAAAAATATATGTTTTTCCTAATCTAATAACGCATTTTCGATATCTCTTAAAGCTACAATTCCTAGTAATTTTTCAGTTGAAACCCCATTTTCTGTTACCAATAACAGTAACAGTTCTCTTTTGTGTTGCAAATCCTTATGAAATAGGTCGTGCGCTTCCTCGATGGTAGCGTGTCTATTAACGAATTCAAAATACTTCCGAGGATCGGAATTTAAATCTATTGCTTCAATAATATCCTTTATTAACATCTGTTTATTGATGCTTGTGTTTTTTGGAATCGTGAAATAGTCATAGATTGACTTTTCGGTAAAAATTCCCATCAATTTATTATTTTCAATCACTGGGATTGTATTATAACCTTTATCCTTTAAAAGCTGAACCGCATCTCCAATTGTATTATTAAAGTGCACTGTTTTAAGATTGGAATATCGTATCATAATATTCTCTACTTTTAACGGATTTGATATTTTATCCACTATCTTTCTAAAAGTCGAGATAAAGTTATCGCTTGGTGTTAACACATCATTATTATGAGCAATAATATTTCTGATTTGTGAAGCTTGAGAAATAATGTCGAAATTATATTTATTGGATATAATTGAATTCTTGTTGCTTTTTTTAATTCGATATATGGTCGACATAAAACCAGAATATGAATAATTTCCTTGATTATATTCTATCCTAAGATATTTCTCTAATTGATTAAATATTTCTAAAAATTCTTTTTCCTTTGTCATATATTCACATCCTATTTATGTTAATAAAGCATCACTTATGGATATTGTAAATGTATAATTATCCAAATCCAAATCTCCAAACGTCATACTATCTTCTATATTATCTTTGTCTATTTTATCGAACGTAAAATTTAAGATTTTCATAGACATCTCTTTTTCACCAAAACTATAACTATCTAGCGTTAAAACAACACCTGGATCTAGAATGTCAAGGTCAAACTCCACATCAAAAACCATAAAAATTGCAGTACTAGCTGTTATATATTTATCACTTCCACCACTTAAAACAATGACAATTTGATTATTATCATTCAAGTATGCATAGGCATAATCAATGTAAAATGGACTGTCTTTGTAAATGTATTGACAAGCGTCTGTTACACAATCACCAAGTGGGTCATAAGAAGTATTAATATTTTTTTGAATAGAATCTAAAATAATTAAATTTATGATTTCTTCCATCATAGTATATCGGTCATCTTCATCTGCGAGAACCAATCCTGCAATTTGTACTTTTGCATAATCCAATAAATCTCCAGATGTTTCATATACATCTTGAGGTAAATCATCGCTGGTCACTTGATACTTGATAGAATCCAGTACAATCATCGATACCACAATCAAAGCTACGATTACTAATAACAAAAACAATATCAAACGCTTAACAAATTTTATCATACGCCACCTCTACCTCAAATATACCATTTTTTTATCAATATTACAATCCGTGAAATGTAAAAAAGGCTGTTAAGAATCACTCCTTAACAACCTTAAATATTATAATATTATACTAATTCAATAATAGCCATTGGACAAGAGTCGCCTCTTCTTGGTCCAATTCTATAAATACGTGTATATCCACCATTACGATCTTGATATTTTGGTCCTAATACAGTGAATAATTTTACCATTGCAAATTGATCGTCGAGTTTTAAATCTCTAACGGTTTTTTCTGCAACTCTAGCTGAATTTAAGTCACCTTTTTTAGCAAGAGTAATTAATTTTTCAACAGTTCTTCTAAGTTCTTTAGCTTTCACTACTGAAGTTTCAATTTTTTCATGCATGATAAGTTGCGTAGCTAAATCACGAATTAGTGCTTTACGATTAGCGCTATTACGATTAAGTTTTGTATATCCTCTACTCATGATTTCCTCCTATCGATTAGTGTTTAGCTAAGCTTAAATTCATTTCTTCAAGCTTTTGCTTAACTTCTTTCAATGATTTTTTACCTAAGTTTCTTACTTTCATCATATCTTCTTCAGATTTTTCAATTAATTCTCCCAAAGTATGAATTCCAGCTCTTTTTAGGCAATTATAAGATCTTACAGAAAGATCTAAATCTTCAATTGGTTTCTCTAAGTTGCGGTTTTTTTCTTCGCTCTTTCTCTCAACCATGAAGTTTTCTTCTATTTCAGTTGTTGATAATTCAACAATGGTTTCTAGATGATTGATTAACATTTTGGATGCCATACCAATAGCATCTTTTGGGTTAATAGAACCATTTGTCCAGATTTCCATAATTAATTTGTCATAATCAGCTGAGTCTTCGACTCTTGTTTTTTCAACTGTATAGTTTGCTTTAACTATTGGAGTATAAATACTATCAATTGCGATATCATTTACATCATCTGTGTAATCAGCGTTTTCTTTAGAACTGATATATCCATTGCCTCTTCTGGCCTTCATTACCATTCTAAATTCTTTACCTGCATTCACATGACAGATATAATGATCCGGATTAACGATTGTAACTTGTTCGTCCGCTAAAATGTCACTTGCGTATACATCTTTCGGTCCTGTAACAGTTATATCCAATCTCTTTTCTACCTTCGAATCTTCATTATCGATTGCTAGAATAACTCCTTTTAGGTTTAATACAATTGTAGTTACGTCTTCAACGACATCATCTATAGGTGTGAATTCGTGTACTACGTCATCAATGTTTACGTTCACAATTGCAGATCCAGGCAAAGAAGACAATAAAACTCGCCTCAAAGAATTCCCGATAGTGATTCCAAAGCCTCTATCTAGAGGTGTGATTACAAATCTTCCATAGTTATCATTCATTTCTTCGGTTAATGTTTTAGGTTTTTCGAATTTCAAGTCCTTCATTGTGTACCCTCCTAACCACGTGGTCGTTTTCTAGGACGACATCCATTATGTGGAACTGGTGTAACATCTTTGATAGCTGTGATTTCTAATCCTGCCACTTGTAAACTTCTAATTGCAGCTTCACGTCCAGGACCTGGTCCTTTCACTTCTACTTCAACTTTTTGAACGCCATTGTCCATAGCTGATTTAGCAGCTGCTTCTGATGCAAGGCCTGCAGCAAATGGAGTTGATTTACGGCTACCTTTGTATCCGATTGCTCCTGCTGAACTCCAAGCTATTGCATTACCTTTTGTATCAGTAATTGTAATAATTGTGTTATTGAAAGTCGAATGAATATGTGCTATTCCTGAAGGAATATTTTTTTTCACACGACGTTTAGTTCTTACATTACGTGCCATTTAATTCATTTCTCCCTTCTATTTCTTCTTATTAGCTACAGTTTTTCTTGGGCCTTTACGTGTTCTAGCATTATTTCTAGTGTTTTGTCCACGAACTGGTAATCCTCTACGGTGACGCAAGCCTCTATAACATCCAATTTCCATAAGTCTTTTGATGTTCATAGCTCTTTCTCTTCTTAAGTCACCTTCAACTGTAAATTTTTGTACTTCTTGACGAATTTTTACTACTTCTTCGTCAGTTAAATCTTTTGTTCTTTTATCTTCAGATATACCAGCAGCTGCTAATATCTTTTCTGATCTCGTTCTACCTATTCCATAAACGTAAGTTAGAGAAACAACAATTCTTTTTTCTCTAGGAATATCTACTCCTGCAATACGTGCCATAAGTACCTCCTATTTTCCTTGTCTTTGTTTGTGTTTTGGATTTTCACAAATAACAAGTACTTTTCCCTTTCTCTTGATTATTTTACATTTATCACAGATTTTTTTAACAGATGGTCTTACTTTCATGCCATTACCTCCTAAAATCTTTCTTTATAAATTAAATTTTTTTTATTTCATTCTATATGTAATTCTTCCACGTGTTAGGTCATATGTTGATAATTCAACTTTTACTTTATCACCTGGTAAAATGCGTATGTAATGCATGCGGATTTTACCAGAAACGTGTGCGTTGATGCGATGTCCGATTTCTAGTTCAACTATAAATTGGGCATTGGGCAAGACTTCAACAACTGTCCCAACCATTTCAATAACTTCTTCTTTTCCCAAATTAAACTCACTCCCTTTATATTTTGGTTAAAATCTCATAACCATCATTTTGAATCAAGATCGTATGCTCAAAATGAGCGGATAATGATCTGTCTCTGGTTATGGTTGTCCATCCATCAGATAATACTTTTACCTCTTTATTACCAAGATTAATCATTGGTTCAATTGCGAGCGTCATTCCAGCTTTTAGCAATAGTCCTCGATTTGGTAATCCGTAATTAGGAATTTGTGGATCTTCATGCAATTTTTTGCCAATTCCATGACCAACAAATTCTCTTACAACTGAGAATCCTAAACCTTCAGCGGTTCTTTGGATTTCATGAGATATGTCTGATAATCTATTATTTGCTTTGGCATATTCTAAGCCAGCAAATAAACTTGCTTTTGTGCCTTCCAATAATCGTTTAGCATCTTCGGAAATTTCCCCGCATGCATATGTCCAAGCGGAATCACCATGGTAGCCTTTATAAATCGCTCCAATATCAACCGATACAATATCTCCTGATTTTAGAACAGTATGCGGGCTTGGAATACCATGAACGACTTGCTCGTTAATTGATATGCATGCAGCTGCGGGAAATCCATTATAATTTTTAAACGACGGAATTGCATCGTTTTCTAAGATTACTTTTTCAATCAAATCATTTAAGGTCTTCGTTGTCATCCCTGGTTTTATGGCATCAGAAGCCGCTTTATGGGCTAGTGCTACTATTCTGCCTGCGATTTTCATCAATTCAATTTCACGATTTGATTTTCTTGTAACCATTTTTACTCACCTAACTTGCTTAAAATGTCTTTAAAAACTTCATCAGAAGTATTTTCTCCATTTACTACAACCAATAATCCTTTTTGTTCATAATGGTCCAGTAATGGTTTAGTCATCTCATTATAAATACTTAACCTATTTAATACGGACTCTTCTAAATCATCTTCTCGTTGAATTAATTGATGTCCACAGATATCACAAATACCTTGTATTTTTGGTGGATGATAGTCAATATGATATGTCTGCCCACAATTGGAACAAACTCTTCTACCAGCCATTCGATGGAGCAACACTTCATCGTCAACATCCACATTTATTACAGCGGTTAATTTGATACCTAGTTTCTGCAACATAACATCGAGTGCATCCGCTTGAGTTTCTGTACGTGGATATCCATCCAGCATAAAGCCATTTGGATAGTCACGTCTACTTAATACTTCTTTTACGATATCGTTGGTCATATCATCTGGGACCAAGTTGCCTTGAGAAATATACTTATTTGCTTCTATTCCCATTTTTGTTTTGTTTTTTATCTCTTCCCTGTAAATATTACCAGTGGAAATATGTGTCAAATTATAATGGTCTAAAAGTATTTTTGCTTGTGTACCTTTCCCGGCTCCCGGTTTACCCATTATTAACAGATTAATCATTCGAATACTTATCTCATAAATCCAGTATAAGCTTTTTCTTGTGTATCTGTCCCGATTTGTTTAGCAGTTTCCAAAGAAACACCAACGATAATAAGTAACGATGTACCACCGATTTGAATAAATGATTGTCCTAAAGCTAAGGACATAACAATCGGTAAGCTCGCAATTAAAATCAAATAAAACGCTCCAATTACAGTAATTCTAAATAGTGTTTTCGTGATATACGCTTCTGTTTCATAACCAGGTCTTACCCCAGGTATGTATGCATTTTGTTTTTGTAAATTTTCTGCCATTTGTTCTGGTTTAATGATAATAAACGTATAGAAAAACGTAAATACAAAAATCAATATCATATACAATAAGAACCCTATAGGTTGTTGATAAGAGAAAATTTGATTCATCCAGTTACTCGCACCACTACCAATATTGATATAGCCAAAAATTGTGTTTGGCAATGACAAAATGATAGAAGAGAAAATTACTGGGATAACTCCTGCAGTATTAATCTTTAGAGGAATATTAGATTCTGATTTTCCTTTGAATTTTGCGCTTGCTGGTCTATTAGCGTACTGAATAGGTATTTTACGAATTGCAACCTGCATATACGTAACCCCTACTAATACGAGAATAAAACTTAAAATACTAACGCCAAATAATAAGTATCCAGACCACAATCCTTGACCAGAATAAACTGTTGTTAATACTCCATTTGGATCTGTAATGTAATACTGAATCAATGAAGTAATTGTTCCAGGGAAAGCCATGATAATACCACCAACGATTAACATTGATGAACCAT
>CAZSVN010000001.1:9380-37275 GCA_964610285.1 uncultured Candidatus Izemoplasmatales bacterium | reverse complement strand
GAGGTTGACGGGCTCGAACCGCCGACCCTCTGCTTGTAAGGCAGATGCTCTCCCAGCTGAGCTAAACCTCCAAAACAATTATGCATTACAATTTTACTATTTGTCATTATTAAAGTCAAGAAAAAAATTAAATTATTTTAAAAAAATCTTTAGTTATAATAATAACACAACAATGACCAAATATTAAGAAATATAAAAACAAAATAAATGATGTCGTTAAAGCATTATTTTTTTTAAGAAAATCGTTAAAATTAGTAAGTCAGCGCTGCCTCCAAATGTTAGATTATGTTCTATACAATAGTCGTTGATTTCTGCAATTTCATCTTCATTTGCATTCATATTTTTTTCAAACAATACTTTTGTTTCAGAATAGAGCGAATAATTCTTCGCTCTCTTAAGAAAATTAGTATCATCTACTTTGGAAATCAGAAACATTAACGTTTTTAATTTCGCATCATCTGAAAAGTCAACTAAGTATTGCAATGCCTTTTTTACGTTTGGTATCCCTTTATGGAATTCCCCTCTCGCTCCTAATATATTATATTGCTTAAAAGCATAATAACCAAACGTATCAAAGGTTTGATTAAAATCTTCTAAAATATTACTAGATAATTCTGTTACGATGTCGTAAATTTTAGATACATGTAAATGGTTAAAGAGGATATATGAATAAGCAGTAGCTAAAATCCCCATACCAAATATTAATCCTTTATATGCATTAACGTTTGCTGTAACGGAGTTCATTTTATCTTCAGCAGCTTTTCCAATCAATCTGATTCTTTTAAATATATAATCCAAGTTTTTTGATGACCATCCCTCTTGAATCATTTCTTCGAAGAAAGGTAATATTTCATCCTTGGCTTTTATCATTAAAGAATAATCCATATCTTTATGCGAGCCATTAGTGAATGGAGTTACTAATCCGAATTTTGGATCTAAATTTAATTCAGCAAGAATACTCTCGTCAATAATTCTAACAATTTCATCCTTAAGAAATTGAACAATTCTTGTATTCATATATTCAATCAAATCAAGTTCTAAATGTTTTTTAGAAACTATACATTTGAAAGCGGGTTCGTTACACAAGTAACATTTTCTTAAATTATGTCGAGTAAGGGTAACGACTCCATCAAAAACATCAAAATCAACGAATCTACCAATAGGATGATTGTCTTCTATATCCATTAATCGTGTTTTTACTAGTGTAGCATCAACATCAGATCCAATTAGGTAATATGGGCCGTCATGACCTTCAAAAAACTCTTTAGAAGCAATAAATTCACTTGGCACTTTTTTTATAAAGTAGTCCACTAAAAAATAAGATAGATTATGATTTTTGTTACTACCTGGGAAGTTAGATTTGACCGTAATTACGGTCTTAAAGGTTGTTTTCAAAAATTGGATTTTTTCAAATTTAAGTTCTCTAGCAATCAATATTTTTTCAAATAATTCGTTCATAATTTCACTTTTCTTTCTAAAAATTGTACTTCTAGCATTGTTATAAACAGTCTAATTTTACTAGAATCAAAATGTCATCATTTTTTAAAAAAACTAAAAATTGCTTTTATAGATACAATCAATATATGTGCCATCACGATATTCTACGTACCCAACAATTTCGTCGGTTGTCTTTACAACCTTAGGAACTCCAGTAATCTCATGCGTAACATCATATAGTTCTTTAATCGTAAAGATTGGTAAACGGCTATTTTTAAGCTTTTCAAGTAAATCTACTCTTATTGGGTTAATTGCTATTCCACGCTCAGTAATAAGGATATCAATATCGGTTCCTGGTGTTGTTACCGTCATAACTCTATCCTTAATTAGGGGGATTCTAGACTTAATTAGAGGTGAAATGATAATTGTGATGTCTGCACCGTAAGCAATATCTGCATGACCTCCACTACCACCAATCAAGTTACCCAATGAATCTGTTGTAACATTGACGTTAAAGTCTAAATCTATCTCTGTTGCGCCTAATACAACAAACGATAACTGATTAGAAATCGGATTATTTTCAAAAGGATTACCATACTCAGAAGCGGTCATAGCTTTATGATTTATATTTTTATGGAATGATTTTATTGCTTCCAAATCGAAACACTGTACGTCATAGAGCTCTCTAAATAGGCCTTCTTCTAACATGTCAACATAACTCTTTGTAATACCACCTGATGCGAATGATCCAACAACATTATTTTTTTTCATAATATTCTCTACAAACTTAACTACAGCTAGTGAAGTTTTTCCGGCTCCAGTTTGCATTGAAAATTCAGATTTAATTACTCCGAGGTCATCCAATAAGCATGCACAATCTTTGGCAATTTTTAATCCAATTGGATCTTTTGTTAACTGAGTTGTCCCTGAAACGATACCTTCTGAATCTCCAATCGTTTCTAAAACAACAACTGCGTCCACATAAATTCCTTCCATTTGAAATTCATCCAAATTTTCTACAATTGTATCTGTAACCAATATTACCTTCTTCGCATAACGCAAATCACTGTCAGCGTACCCTAAAGTTCCACATGCAGATTTACCAAATGAACCCGTTCCATTTCCAGATTTATCAACGACTGGACAAGCCAAAAATGCAACGTCAATTTTTAAGTCTCCACTTTCAATTGCTCGTGCTCTTCCGCCGTGAGTATTCATAATTAGCTTGCCTTTTAAAAACCCTTGGCTAATAACTTTTGCAACTTCTCCATTAATATAGTTTGTATGAATATCTATTATATTTCCATTTTTAATTAATTCCACCAAATTTGTATACGTTGGAAAAATGGAACTAGGAGCTAAATGCATGTTTGTAAGATTTCTGTTTTGAATTACTTCGCAAACATTTTGAATAACCTTGTCCCCATTTCTTAAATGATGATGAAACGATAAACACTGATCCGATTGTATACCAAACATATCAAATGCTTCTTCTATACTTTTCAAAAAAACAGTTTTTGACTGTTTTTGTTTTTCATCTATTAATCTTCTTTTAAAACGCTTATGATCATCACTTGATTTAAATGCCTTCAAATTATCCGGTATAAACCTATTTACTCCATTAATCATATTTCACCTATACAAATTATATTTTATTGCTTTATCTACAATTTTTTCTGCTTTTAAAATAATTGGTTTATCAATCATCTTACCATTTAAACTAAATGCTCCTTTACCAATATTATTCTTTACTTCTTCAATTACACTTTTGGCCCAATCAATTTCTTTCTTGGTTGGAGAAAATACTTCATTGATAATTTCCAATTGACTTGGGTGAATTGCAGTCTTTGCTTTCATTCCAATTTTTTTAGCATTGGTACAATCAACACGCAATAATTCTTCATCGTTAATCAATACATTCGGTGTATCAATGGAAATAATATTATTGCTAGCGCATGCATATACCACTCTTGACCTCGCGAACAATATTTCTATTCCATCGTTGGAACGATCTATTTCCAAATCATTACAAAGATCTTCTGCTCCTAACAGTATTGCTTTTACTCGATTGTGTTTTGCAATTTTATTTATTTGTGTAATTGATTTTGCACTTTCTGCAAGCGCAATAATATTTATGTTATTTAAATGTAATTTCTTTTCGATTTTTACTAAGTATTCATCTAAAACATTTAAAACATCCATACTTGTTTTTGGTAATAGAATATAATCCACTTTTTTAGTAGATAATAATTCTAAATCTTTTTCAAAAAATGGTGTGTCTATTGGATTCACACGAAGCACAATTAAAGAAGGATGTGTTTTGCCTTCAATTAAGTAATTTCTCACTAAATTTCTAGCGTTATCCTTTTCGTTGATATCAACAGAATCTTCCAAGTCGAAAATAATGGCATCAGAAAGATAAACATCAGCATTTTGAATCATAGATGGATTGTTTCCTGGTATGAATAATAGCGATCTAAACATCATTGTTCATCCTTTTAATAGCGCTTATGACTCTTGATTTAATCGTATAATCTAATGCGCCTTTATCTACTACGGTAACAGTTACATTCTCAACATCCATTTCTTTTAATGTTTTCTCAATGGTATCCTTGATTTGGTCATAAAAAAACGCTCCAACAATACTGTCTATAATAATCTTAGTTTCCTTTGCTTCTTCAACAGTAACGAAACAATCATTCGATTCTTTACTGCCAGCGGTTCCTATTTTCATATTACCTCCTGTTTGCTCTAGCTATTACTCGATTCATTTCATTTTTAACAATCATATATCCTGCGTCTACACCCATTCCAGGTTTCGCCAAGCATTGAGTAGCCAAACAAGCTATTGCAATATTTGTAGAAGTTTCAGATGAAATGTTTGTTTCGTTACAGGTTCCCCCACAATAACTTCCTATACCAACTTTATTACAATATAAAATTGATTCAATTACATTATTTACTCCGCCTAAGTCGGGTGTTTTAATTTGTAGCATATGTCCTGCTTTTTGATCAGCAAAATCAATGATATCTTCTAACGTATTACACCATTCATCCGCTACTATTTCTAATTTTGATTCTCTTTTTTCTAATTCATACCTTAGTGTTTTTAAATAATAGATTGTGTCTTCTTTATTTCCGGCGTCAACTGGGCCTTCAATTCTTATTGCTAATGGATAAGCTGTATTTTCGAGTTTAATAAGATATTCAACCATTTTTTCAATATCATTATCAAACGCAGCACCAATCACTCCATATACATCAATATGAATCACTGGCTTATAGTCTGGATTTTGTTTATTTGCTTGAATTCTATTCTTTAACCAATCAACATATTTTATTAATATTTCTCCAGCTTTTCCTAATTTTGTTTCAAGATGATTGATTAAAGCATGTGGCAACACATCTGCTTCCTTCAATATCATTTTATCAACATTATCGTATCTATCATCTCCACTTTGCGTAAAAATAGGAACTGGACTATATACTTTCTCTTCAATGCCATATTCTTTACGAACAACTTCAGCCATAGTTAAATGATTATATGCAGCGTTCGCACTTAAGAACGCTTGCGTTAGTCCGTATCGAATTGCAGTATGACACTTTTTGCCTTCTATTAGAATTTTATCATATTTTTCAGCTAAAGTCTTAAAAGAATCTATAGATTCTCCAATTAACAAAGGAACGATATACTTCTCTAAAAAAGGAATATATTGGTCCGCTAAGAATAAAGGATCTCTACCACCGGTACCCGAATATTGTACAGCTGCACAATCTCCGTATCCCACCATTCCATTTTCTAATACCAACTGTAATGAAATTGCTTCTCCCTTTTGTCTTATCGCTGTAAAACCAGGGATTAATGGTTTACCTATATAGAGAAAGCCATCATGAATGGCTCCGCTTTTTATAGCTTTTTGATCATCGAAAAAAAAGCCTGTATATGATTTTGATATAATTACATCTTTTATCTTCATTTTTTAAACCTGTGGCCTTCCTATAAGTTTTCCTTTACTAACAGAATAAACATCATCCACTGTTAATTGAAAAGAAATATCTCTTTTTTCAAGTTTTGCTCTTTGTTTTATTTTCTTGCGATGAAATGCTTTAATATCGTCTGTAAATGCAAGATTTCCGAATTCTAAAATCCGAATCATTCCATCATTATCTCTGGCAGGAAATATTTTACCTGCATTATACCTGCTTGGCGCAAATGGAATATCTATTAATCCTTGTTCAAAAGCTTTGACAGTACCTACAGCCAAATCTCCTTCTCCTACTTTTAAAACAACATCAATCAAACAGCTTACTTCTTTTTTAATTTGCATAATTTCATGCTTTAACGCAAGGCTTTCAGCCATCTTTTGATCTTTTAGCATGTTCACGATGAATTTGGAAGCTTTTACACCTAATCCATTCGCTTCCATAGTAGGTATCCCCATAGATTCATGTGGAGACTTTGAAATTAATTTAGTTGTTTTGGATAGCGCCGCAACAGTAGAACTATATGAAATAAGCGCCATAGCTTCTGCTTCATCTTGAGGGAATCCACCCATCCATTGATGAAAAACAGTAGAAACTTCCATATCCTTATATCCGAATTTATCTAAATAGTAAAGAGTTTGATTATATAAAGCGCTGATAGCAGCAACATCTTGAACCAAGTTGCCTCCCATCCCATATCCAACACTTAAATTTTTAACACCTTGTTCGGCTGCTAGCAGCGATTCTATTATCATTACTGTATTTGATATAGAAGGTGGAACAAGTGTTCCAGTTAAAGGGCCAAACGGCTCTCTATTGATTCTGATACCTCTCTCTTCATAATATCCAACTAATCGATCACAATATTGCCAATTCTTTATGGATACTTCTAAAGGAATTGATTTCGCATACGGAATATTATAAGAAATTCCTCCACCTTCATTAGAAGTCCAACCAGCAGCATGGATAATTTCAGAAAGTAGTCTTGCATCGGGTGTTCCATGTCTTGCTTCAATTGGAACATTGACAGACTCTAAAACTCTCTTACAATTCTTTACTCCATGGTTTACCACTGGAAAACCATTTAATAAAGCTCTATGTTTCAATATACTCTCATCTAATCCTTTTTGAGCTTCAACGTATCGATTTTGTCTTGTATAACTATCTACAGTTGAAGGTACAAAATCCGCTCCACTTTTTTCTAAATATTGCAATAATTTAATATGTTCATCTAACTCCGGAACTCCTGCTCTTGGCTGAACCAAAGTTAAACCTTGTGCTTTCGCATCGTTCAATTTCAATGCAAAATTTTTATGTTCAGGAACAGATTTTAGGTATTCCACAGCTTTGTCCAAGTTCAATTCGTGATCTTTACCAGTGACCCATCCACACAAAACTTCTTTTCTAATTTTTAAAAATTCTTCTTCTGTAATTTTCTTATTCTTCAAGTCCATTAACTTGACCTCTAATCTTCTTAATATATTTTTTTAGTATTTTTAGTGCTATTAATGGTTCTTTTTTTGACAATAGTCCCATTGCGGCCATAATATATTTTTCATCCACCATAAATTCGGGATGTGCAGGGCGTAATTCTGTAACATTATGTAAAACATTTGTCGTTTTTTCTAATATTTTTTCTATTTGTTTTGAATTAATAATAACTCCACCGGTTCCAATTACATATTTAATATCTGTTAAATCTTTTCCAATTTGATTATAAACAAGACCCATTGGAGTAAACACTTCTTCAATCCTACCACAATGTCTATACATTGATCGATAAGCACACATTTCAGCTAAGAATTGATCAATAAATTCATCGTGTGGATTCTCTGGTAAACTTTGTACGTTTTGATATCTTATTTCCACTTCTTGTTCGATGTCAACTTGTTTTTCCATATTAATAAATTTTACTTCTTGTTCGGTGAGCGATTTAATAATTCCAGGAGCAGAATACCGCATACCTAAATCCCCTTCTACGGTTCGTTTTGCAAAAGGTTCTTCTAAACCATGAATTAATACATCACTTCTTCTTGTTGCACTACATATAGAATACATATCAGTGGTTGCTCCACCAATATCTAACACAACGATTTCTCCTAAACCTTCTTCGTTTAGATAACCATCTGACAATAATTTTGCAGCATCCAATACCGCCTTAGGTGTAGGTAAAACCACTTCATCAATTTCTGATTCAATCTTTTTAATACCTTTAGCTTCAATAATTTGATGCAAGAATATTTCTCTAATTTTCTCTCTTGCGGATTCAATATTCAAAACATTAATTTTAGGCATTACGTTATCACAAATATAACCATCAATTTTATAAGAATCAAAAATTTCTTGAATTTCATCCTGTGCAGATTTATTTCCCGCATAAATAATTGGTATACGAAGTTTAGATTTTGCTAATAATTTTGCATTGTATATTACGCACTCAGAATTTCCACCATCAGATCCTCCTGCCAATAAAATAATATCAATTTTATTGTCAATTATTTGTTTGATTTCTGATTGATTGATATGATGTGAAAACACCAAATCAACCTTAGCTCCCGCACCCAAACAAACTCTTTTAGCGGCCTCTACAGTAAGTTCTTCAACTAAACCAATAGCGGCCATTTTTAGGCCGCCAGCTGCTGAAGAACAAGCTATAACTTGATCAAATTTTATTTCTTTTTTTGCTTTTGCAAAAAGAGTATTTAAAGCTTTGTGATAACCAATGCTAATATCAGATTCAACCGTAGTAAAATAGGAAGCTGTCTCAATAATATCCTCAGCCTCAGTATCTACAGCACATAATTTAGTGAATGTTGATCCAAAATCAATCAGCAAATATTTTGCCATGCTATTCTCCTAAATCTTCTCGCAAATCTGATAATGCATTATCTATTGGTGTTCCTGGTGGATACACTCGGTTAAATCCCATATCTGCAAATGTTTTCTTCACTTGATTAAAATCTTGTTTCCCTACAACGATATTTCCGCCGACATAGAGAAAAATATTTCCAATTCCAGATTCTACGCATTTTTCTCTCATTCCTCGGCAATCAATTTCACCGTGTCCATATAGGGAAGAAACCAGAATCAAATCTGCGTTTGTTTCAATTGCTGCATTAATAAAATCTTCTTGTGTAGATAAAACCCCGATGTTAATCACGTTATATCCTACATTATGAAGGGTATACTCAATAATCTTATTTCCAACTGCGTGTACATCGGCTCCAATGACGCCTATTACTATTGTTTTCAAAGTAATCTCCTTGTATTCTGTAAGCGCTTTTATAATTATGTATCATTATAACATAGTAAGTGTAATATTTAAAGACAAAATTCAATGTAATTTTGACTACATATTACATGATAAAACATATAAAAAATCACTTAATCTATTCATAAAACATTTCACTGAATCAAGATCTGTTCTTGCGTGTTTATCTGAAAATTCAATCAATCTTCGTTCCGCTCTTCTAGCTATTGTCCTAGAAAAATCAAAATATGCTCCTATAAGTGATTTTTCGCTTCCAGGTAATGTAAATCTAGGTTCTAAAGGCTTAATATTCAGCATATGTTGTGACGTAATTTCAATCCAGTTAACATCTTCCATTGTGATTTTCAAAATTTTGCTATAATTTTCTGAATTTGGTTCCGTTGCAATCATAGAATTAATATTTTGTAAATGTTTTTGGATAACAATAATGTTTTCGTAATTTGAATAATGATATGCAAGCCCTAAAAAAGAACTCAATTCATCAATGGTCCCTAATACTTCAAATAAGATATCACTTTTCTTAAATGAAAGATTGCTATAATTTTTTGTAGAACCTTTATCTCCGAGTTTGGTAGAAATTTGTCTTATTTTATCAATTTTCATAATTACCTCCTAACTCTTTCTACTAATTAATTCATTTATTGCAAAAGTAGCTACATCTTCTGCGAAACTTCCTGGTCCAAATCCTGCGTCGTAGCCCAACTCTTTTGCAAGTTCATGCGAAATTCTAGCGCCACCTACAATAAGAATGATTTTATTTCTTAATCCTTCGGCTTCTAGTAATTCCACTAGTTCCACCAAATTCTTTAAATGGACATCTTTTTGGGTAACTGTTTGAGAAACAAGAAGTACATCAGCGTGTTTTTCAATTGCTTCTTTTATAAAATCTTCATTTAGCACTTGTGATCCTAAGTTATATGCTCTAATTCCTGCATATCGTTCTAACCCATAATGCCCAGCATATCCCTTCATGTTCATAATTGCATCAATACCAACGGTATGAGCATCCGTTCCTGTAGACGCTCCTACAAATACAATTTCTCTATCAAATTCCGTCGAAATTAACTTCTCTACATCTTTTTTAGATAAAGATTTTGTCGTGATTTCTTCCACATGAATTTTATCGAAGTCCACAGAATGAATACTTGATCCATATAAGATATAAAAACTAAATCCATTTTCTATTGATTCAGCATGAACCACCGCAGGGTCAATAAGTCCCATGGATTTTGCTAGCTCCTTTGCTGCAGCAATACCTTTTTGACTTTTTTCGATTGGTAGGGTAAAACTAACTTGAACTTTCCCATCATTTAATGTATCTCCATAAGGTTTAATCTTCATTAAATGATCCCTCCAATCTGTTGCTTATCACATTGATGTAATTTTCAGATTTTTCAAAAACGCCATGTAATCCTTTACCGCCATTAATCGGCCTCTTTGTTTCTGCAAATACTCCATTCTCTAGACTATTAAACATACCATCTTTCGCTATTATTTGAAGTAGGTTCAACGCTTCATTAAGAACTTTTTGTGCTCTTTTCTGAATCATACCATTTTCTTTAAATTCAATTTCAGAAGCTATCGATTTCATTGAATTTTGAATCATTTTAGCGTTCTTGATCGCTAAATACCTGTCACTCATAAATGGTGTATGAATTGCTTCAGTCATCATTCCTAAAAGATGTATGGATTGATTGGTTAAGGTTGTAGCAATGTTAAACATTGTATTTTGTTGATACGCCCTAAATATATTGCCATTTATATGTTTTGTAGGAGGCATATATTTTAAAGGAGCATTTGGAAAAATCTCTCTTGCCATCTGAGCTTGAGCAATTTCATAAAGAAAACTATCTTCAATATCCGGATTAATTTCAAAAGCATGCCCTAACCCCATAAGATGTTCACTTAAATGGGCTTTTTTTGCAAATGCTTCATTAATAAATTGTGAAGCTAACACCGTATGGGCTTCTGTCACCGCATCACTCGTTGTTAAATAATTATCTTCACCAGTATTTATAATAATTCCTGAGTATGCATTGATTAATCTTGAAAAGTATTGATCAACAAATGTACGTTTCATATTGATATCTCTAAAAATAATACCGTACATACTGTCATTCAATAACACATCTAGTCTTTCTAACGCTCCCATGCAGGCAATTTCAGGCATACATAGACCAGAAGCATAGTTTACCAATTTGATGTATCTTTTTTCCTCTTCAGAAACCTTGTCCAACGCAGCTCTCATTATTCTAAAATTTTCTTGGGTTGCAAACG
This sequence comes from uncultured Candidatus Izemoplasmatales bacterium, assembly GCA_964610285.1. Classification (GTDB taxonomy): domain Bacteria; phylum Bacillota_I; class Bacilli_A; order Izemoplasmatales; family Hujiaoplasmataceae; genus 4572-104. The sequence continues at coordinate 26,306 of CAZSVN010000001.1, read as the reverse complement.
TACCCCCAAATCCTTCCGTTGTTTTACCATAAGGTACGAAATCCAATAACGATTGCCCAGTTGACCGAATAACAGCGATAATATCAGCACCAGCTTTTGCTGCTGAAATTGCTTGAGTAACATCTTCATCAATATTACCCGTCGCTACTATTACATACAAATCTGTATTGCCTCTTGGAAATCTATTTAAGAAATCATGTCTTTTTGTTTTGTTATTATCAATAATTTTAATACATCTAGAATAATAAGGCATCAAAATTTCATCAACTTTTGATTGGTCAACAATTGGATAAGAACAGATACTCTTTTCTTCCTTAATATATAGTTCTAAGAATTTATCTAAATCAACATTCAAATAATTCAAAGCACTTGCAATATAATAAGAAACTCCTATTTGTATATTTCCGTTTTTCAAAATATCATCAACTATTTTATTAGGAAGCGGAACACCAAACTCATCAATTCCATCAATACCCAACAACCTTAGAACAGTTCTTTCTACAGAAACAGTAGAATGTTTAGCAATGAATTGCTGAACATCAAAAGCAACTTGTTCAGCATACATTCGACAATCTAAAATTTGTTTTTTATCTAAATTCAATTTATTCATTTTCTCTACCTCCTTTAACATTAAATACTTCAACTTTCAAAATATGTTCTAAATTCTTTTTAAAAACTAAATTATCAAACTCATATCCTCTTGGAGAAAATGGGTTATAACAAACTGCAACCAAATTAGTTGGATGGATAACATAAATTTGATTTTTAAGTTTAAATAAATGACTCAAGTTCATTAAATTCAATTGTATATTCAGTGGAGATTCTAAAATAATATCAAAGTGAAACTCTTTTCTAAATTCAATTAATTTTAATAAAAAATCATTTGTTAAAGCCTTAGGTAAATAAATAAATCTGTAATCCGTATTTTTAATATCGAATATTTTGACGGTATTTCCGATAACGGTATCAAAGCCTAAATCAATAAATTTATGTTGATTATCGACTAAACAAACATTTTTCATATCTTGCAAAAATCTAAATTTTTCATCAATTTCATGCAAATTAAACTTCTTATATGTTAGATTCGAGTCTAACAAAACCGTTTCCATATCACGACTTAAATTAGCTCCTATTACCAGTATTGTTGCTTCCGATAACTTTGCCAGTGAGTGTCGAAAAAATGCTCCATCAATAAATATTTTTTTAAGCTCATACAGACCTAATATTTCAATTAATTTTTCCATATCAAAAACAACTGAAGGCCCTGCAATTAAGGCGTTTCCAGCCTTTTTGATTTTTACAATCACAATATTACCAATTGGAGTATAAATATCGGTTGTATTAAGCACATCATATTCTGCTTCAAACATCTTTAACGTATCCAAGGCAGTAGCAATTATATACCCTTCTAATACAAAGATTCTGGGTTTCTCCATAAATGTTACTTGATCTATTTTTTCACCATCTAAACCGATTGAAGTAATAGCAATATTATTGTAGCTTAAATCCTTTAAAATGGAATTAATCACCGTTGTTTTTCCTGCGTTCTTAGAATTTCCGACAACACTGATGATTTTAAAATCTTCGATTTTTTCCGTTAATCTTTTAATGTCCTTTTCCTTCTTTCTAAATCTGTTGGTTCTAAAGAAATTTGCTTTCCAACCAATAAAGAACTAACTCCAGAAGCATTTTTAAAGTCTTCTTCATTCGTTTTATAATCGTTTGGTTCTGTATATGTTGATATAACTCCTTCATAGTTTCTTAAAATCACTTTTCCTGGTGCTTGAGATATAACATAATTCGGCATAACAGGTATTTTCCCTCCGCCACCAGGAGCATCAATTACATATGTAGGCACACAATAACCAGAAGTATGACCTCTTAATCCTTCAATAATTTCTATCCCTCTAGAAACGGGAGTTCTAAAATGTTCAATACCCAAAGATAAGTCACATTGGTAGATATAATATGGTCTTACTCTTATATAAGCTAATCTTTGAACTAGTTTTTTCATTATAGATACCGAATCATTTATACCTTTTAATAATACGGATTGATTTCCTAAAGGTATCCCAGCATCTGCCATTCTATCGATTGCTTGTTTGCTTTCTATTGTGATTTCATCGTAATGATTGAAATGTGTATTTAACCAAATTGGATGATATTTTTTTAACATATTAACCAAATCATCAGTTATTCTTTGTGGCATAACAACTGGAGTTCTAGTACCTATTCTAATAATCTCAACATGTTCAATTGCTCTTAATCTACTAATGATATTTTCTAGAACATCGTCACTTACTAATAACGCGTCCCCACCAGATAACAGAACATCTCTGATTTCGTTGTGGTTTGCAATGTATTCAATTGCAAGATCAATTCTACTTCTTGGCATTGCGGTATCGTGTTGACCAGCAAATCTTCTTCTTGTACAATGTCTACAGTACATAGAACACATATCTGTAATTAAAAACAATACTCTATCTGGATATCTATGAGTCAATCCAGGCACAGGAGAATCGGTGTCCTCTGCTAGTGGATCAAGCATGTCTGAATCCGATATATGCATTTCATTGTAAGAAGGAATTGCTTGTTTTCTAATTGGACAATCCGGATTATTTGGGTCAATTAAACATAAGTAATAAGGAGTTATTGACATTCTAAATTTGGATAGAATTTCACTAATCTCATTGGATTCATCTTTTGTTAAAGGCATATATTTTTCCAAATCTTTAACAAATCGTATTCTGTTTTGCACTTGCCAATGCCAATCATTCCATTGATCTTCTGATATATCACGAAAGTATTTTGCTTTTCTTTCTAAATAACTATCATTTGTTATTTTCATAATTATTCCTTCCCATATCTGTTTTTGAATAAATTGAACATTTCCTTGGATTCTCGTAAAATATCAAGAGTAATATTTGCGTGATTTTTTGTATATCCATTTCCTATAATCATTAGAGCTTCTGAAGCGATTCCTTCCGCACCTAAAGCTGCTTTTGTAAAAGAAGTTGCCATACTAAAGAAATAAACAGTACCTGTCGATTTTGTTGGTAAAATCGTAGCCATTTCTGTGTTTTGTACATTAACAACATTTATCGTGACGTCTGCACCTTCGTTGTTTGTTAGGCTCATAACTATATCGTATATTTCCATTGGTCTTTTTGCGTCACCAATTACGATATGATCACATACATTCAAACTTTCTAATTCTTTTTGATGCGTATCATGATGAATGATTCCAATAATCTTTCCTTTTGGCCCTGCGCTTTTTCTAGCTTGATATGCACATAACACTCCAGATTTTCCTGCAGCACCTAATATTACTACTGTATCATCTTTTTTAACTAAATTTTTTACTTGAGCTGGTGCACCAGCAACATCTAATGCCGATAATGCTATATGAGGTGGCATATCGTCAGGAATCTTTGCAAAAATCCCAGTTTCAAATAAAATTGCTTGCCCTTCGATGTCTACTTGATCTTTATCTAAATGAATTGCTAATATTTTATTGATTTTTAAAGGAGTTAACGATAATGAAACTAAAGAAGCAATTTCATCTCCTGGTTTCACATCTTTCGTTATATCTTTACCAACTTCCTTAACAGTACCAAGTAACATCCCGCCACTACCGGTAACAGGATTTTGCATTTTTCCTCTTTGATTAACAATACTTAAAATCATTTCTTTCATTTCTTCAAAATCACTATTAGCTGCTCCTTTAATTTGTGTAAAGGAAGCAGAATCTATATTTAGTGTTTTTACTTCAATTAATATTTCATTATCCATACAAATCATACTATTATCTAATTTGTCGGCTGATTGAGGTAAAGCTCCTAAAGGGTATATTACTCGGTGAGTTCCATATTTACATAATTTTTCCATTATCTATTCTCCATTTCTAATATTTTTCTTGTTTCTTCCGGTGTTGCAATTGTTCTTCCATGTTTTTTTGCTATCGCAACTACTTTTTCAACCAATTCTCTATTGGATTTTGCTAAAATACCTTTTTCTAAATATAGGTTATCTTCCAAACCAACTCTTACGTGACCTCCATGTTTAATGGATAATTCCGCTAAAGAAAATTCAAATCTTCCAATTCCGGCCACTGAAAATGTAGCTTCTGCTGGAATACTTTCTTTTAAAAATATAAAATCTCTTTCTTCACCGGTCATTCCACCTCTTACACCAAGTACAAAAGAGTAATGAAGATGGTTTTTTATAATTCCTTTTTTTATAAATCGTAATGTAGTGTCAATATGTCCTTTTTCAAAACATTCCATTTCATATCTAATATTAGAATGATTCATTCTTTCTGCGAAATATTGAATATCATTCTCTGTATTTACAAAAATTTCGTCTCCACCAAAATTCAATGTTCCACAATCCAAAGTCGCCATTTCAGGATTTGCATTTAGAACATCTAATCTCTCATCAGCAGACATTCCAACAGCTCCTCCAGTAGATACTTGGATGATAACATTTGGACATTTCTCTTTAATAGCTTTCATAATTTCTGCAAATCTATCTTTATCTTGAGTAGGAGTTCCATCGTCTTTCCTTGCATGCAAATGAATAATAGATGCCCCAGCTAAAAATGCTTGATATGCAGATTCTGCCATCTCTTCCGCAGTATAAGGAACAGCGGGATTGTTTTCCTTCGTCACTTCTGCGCCTGTAATTGCGCAAGTAATAATTAATTTATCCATTTGATCTTTGAAGTTCTTTAGGCACAATACATGTTCCTATAGCATAAGTTGTAAGAAGAGGTTCTTGTAAAACATCACAAGCACTAGAAGCAATTTCTGGCTTAGCTTCAATAATCTTATAACAATGGAATTCCATTTTTCTAGAAGTTTTCCCTTCTTGAATAATTTTAGCTTGAATTTCTAAAAAATCTCCTGCATATACAGGTGCAAGAAAATCAATTTTTTCATAAGCTCTAAACAATCCTTCATCACCATCATGTCTAATTAGCAATTCGGTAGCAGCATCTCCAAATAGGCCTAAGATTCTAGCTCCGTCTACTAAATTTCCACCATAATGAGCATCGTGATTTGACATTCTAATTGTAAATTTCGTTTCCATTAGCTTACTCCTTTCATTACTGAAACTTCGTTTATAATCAACTCTGCTTCCGTTAATTTTATAACTTCTTCTATTGAATAATCAGGATGCACTTCCAATAAATGCAATCCATCATTTCTAACTTCCATTACTGCCATTTCCGTAACAATTAAATTCACTTGATGAGCTGCTGTTAGAGGTAAACGACATTTCTTTAATATCTTAGGTGTTCCTCGATTGGTGTGAGTAGTAGCGATAATCACTTTTTTTGCTCCCGTCACCAAATCCATAGCCCCGCCCATTCCAGGAACTTTTTTTCCAGGTATAATCCATGATGCTAAAGACCCTTCTTGATCCACTTCAAGTGCACCAAGAACAGTGATATCTATATGACCGCCTCTGATAAACATAAACGACGTTGCAGAATCAATAAATGCGCCACCTTTTAAAATGCTTGCACCCATTCCTCCGGCATTTACTATTTCATTTTCACCTTCAACCAGACCGCCAAGACCAATTATCCCGTTTTCTGCTTGAAAAGTAACCGTTTTATCCTCTGGGACATAGTTTGCAACTAGTGTTGGAATACCGATTCCTAAATTAACCAAATCGCCATTTTGTAACTCTAAAGCTATTCTTGAAGCAATGATTTCTTTATCAATCATTATATTCACCTACCCATATATAATCTACAAAAGGATGTGGAGTAATAACATTTTCTGGATTAATTTCATCAATTATTTTTAGAGGTTCACAAACAACAATCTCGCATGCTGTCGCAATCAGCGGATTAAAGTTTCTCATCGTCTTGTTATATTTAAGGTTTCCATAATTATCTGCTATTGCACCGCCTACCAAAGCTAAATCTGCACCAAGAGCTTCCTCTAAGATAAATTTTTTATTGTTTACAGTAATGATTTGTTTTCCTTCTTCCACTAACGTATCTAATCCAGTAGGTGTTAAAACGCCTCCTAACCCAGAGCCATATGCTCTAATTCGTTCAGCTAAAGTCCCTTGAGGTACTAACTCAACTATTAATTTATTCTCAGACATTAGTTGACCAACCATTGGATTGGTTCCTATATGAGACGCAATAATTTTCTTAACTTGATTATTAACTACTAATTTCCCAACACCCTTATCAGGAAATCCTCCATCATTACATATAATGGTAAGATCCTTAACATTTGATTCAACAACTAAATCAATTAATCCTTCTGGTGTTCCGTTCGTAAGAAATCCTCCGACCATTATACTCATTCCGTCTTTTAAAAGGGTCATGAACTTCTCGCTATTAATAATGCTTCTCATTTTTCCTCCTTCTTAGGTGGCATAATTTCAGCCTCTCCGACAATGACTGTTTCATCGTTTTGATTTACAGCAACACAATCGAATACCACTCTATTTCTGTCATATTTTAGTTCTTTAACTACTACTTTGGCTGTTATTTCATCACCAAAATATACCGGTTTTGTAAACTTTAAAGACTGTTTGATATAAATACTTCCTAATCCAGGCATCTGGACGCCAAAAATCGCACTGAATAACGATCCAACAAACATTCCATGAACAATTTGTTTCTTAAACATTGTTTTAGAAGCATAGTCTTTGTCGACATGAGCTGGATTTTTATCCGTAGTTATTTCAGCAAAATTCATTACATCTTGTTCCGAAAACAATTTTTTAATTTCACTTGAATCTCCAACGTTTAACTCTTGAATTGATAAACTATTCATATTTTCCTCCAAATTAGTATATAAAAAGAGCCATTATATTTTAAAAATATAACAGCTCTCCATTTTCAATGGCAATACCCAAACTGTTCGTTTGACTATCAAGACAATGATTTAATGAACAAATCATCTCTTTCGGCAACATATTCCTTCATTTATTGAGAATGTTCATCTCCTAAAATCAATAAAATACCAATACATTGCGCCTCTGTGACTATTTAATTACAAAGTAATTATACTGAATAATGTAAGCGTTGTCAACAAGGATTTTTCTAAATATTAAAATTCAGATATTTAGTATTCAAAATATCAGATTAAAAAAATAATCGAATAAAAAAAATAGTTTTCTGCGAAGATTATAATTTATCTTCTACGAATCGTAAAGCATCTCTAAAAATCTTCAAATCTTCCTTATATGTAATCATTTTTTTTTGCAGATTCAAAAGGGAAAAATCCGACTTCAGCTATCTCGGATTCCTGTTTTTTTAAAACAGAATTTTTTTGCTTTGCTACAAAAAATATTACATCTTTTATTACCCCCGGGAAAGGAGAATAAGTATTCATTTCTCGAAAACCATCTAAAATATCACACTCAACATTAGTTTCTTCAAACGTTTCTCTTAATGCTGTCTCTTGTTCTGATTCATTACCTTCCATATGTCCCTTCGGAAAAGACCAATGTCCTGCATTCATTTTGGCAAGTAAAACCGATTTTTCCTCATTAAATACAATGCAACCACAAGATTTCTCTTTTTTCATTAGAACCTCCTATTGATGCTATATTTTCATTAGAACAATATAATCCTCAGCTTTAATTTCGATGTCTTCAACGGTGTTCATGTCACCTGAAAAAATAGTTAATTTGTTATCTTTGAATAATCCAATTGGCATAAATACTTTTTTGGAAGATTCATAAACAGAAATAACAAATTCCTTAATTGACCCGAACGATAATGGATAATCTTCTTTAATAAAATCACTTGTTTTCAGTATTAAGATATTTTGATCATCCTTACCAGTTATATCAGAAGCAATTGTTAATAGATTTTCATAGAACGGAGCTGTTTCTTTATATAACGCTAATTTACTTAATAATAAAGAAATAATTTTATTAGAAATAATCGTATTCTCGATATCAAAGTCTTTAATGATATGGTCATTCTTAGGATCCAATAATTCCACAATAATATTAACATTATCCTTTTTTAAATTTCCTTGTAAATATATTAAGTTATCGATAACATTTGCATCTAAGCTATCAATATCTTGATGTTCATCACTCAACAACACCACTGTTGCAGGTTTATCTGATGCATTCAATTCAATGACCATCTGATGTAATAATTCTTCCTCTATATATTTTGCTTTAAATTCACTCTCATATAACTCTTCATACTCTTTAAAAGACTCCATAATAAACTTAAGCTTATTGTTCGTTCCAACTATGAAAACATTGATATTAACACTTTTTATTTTTCTGTTAATTTTCAATGTTTTCAATTCATATTCTTTTGATTCCATGTAATTTTTTGTTATATCATCCAAAGAGAGAACAAATAAATCATCATTTGATTTTGCTAAAGGTATTGACTTGTTATGATGATACAAACAATATTCAAAGTCTGTATTTGCTAAATGATACACTTCGGAATCTTCAAATGAAAATAATGATAAGTACACATCTTCCATTTTAGGGCAAATAATTGTTTGAGCTATAATTTGGCCTAATCTTCTATCAAAACAAATTGGCATTACCTTATGTTCATGAAGATTTTTAACAATATGAGCCATAGTAAATATTTTTTCTTTGGTTTCAATTTTTTTAATCTCCGCTACGATTGGTGGATCATTTTGAAAATTTATCCTTCCAACACTTAAGATTACTTTTATAACATTCAAATCACTTTTTGACATATCTTTTAAGACGGTTTCATGCAAATCTTTGTTCATAATCAAAATAGAATTTGCTTCTTCTATAGAAATATCATCCAAATCAGATAATAATAGTGGTTCTCCACTTTTTACCAATACATTCAAGTTAGCTAACTCTTTATCGTTGCGTTTGTTTTTGTTAATTGCATTTAATATCTGCTTTTCAGCAAACATTTTATCAACATCAGCTAAAATTACCACTTTTATTTCCCCGTGATCTACATGCAATAAATCAGCAACCAGTTCAGGAACTTTATTGTTCCAATTCAGAATAACCACATGATCATCTAAATATATTTTCCCTGAGCCTTCTTTTTTTCTTTGGAAATATTCCTTAATTGTATTTGTAGTTAAAGCTATAATCGTTCCAGTAAACAAAACCATACCTATCACTAATACGACAACCGCTAGCATTAACAAGTCTGGATTATCTATTTGTAAAATTGCATTTGGAGTTAACATCCACTTTAAACTTCCATTTGCAAATGCATCAATAAATCCAGTAAATGAACTATCAATACCCATCGCAATAAGCGCTGCGATACAAAGAATAACGATATTGAGAAAAATCATCAACGCGATCATAAACAACATAGGATGTTTATACGTTTTTACGCTCAAAAAACTTCTAGCTTTTAATATTTTAGCTTTTAATTTTTTCATATCTTCACATCCTTATAGTACATATTATAGATATGGTGTATAAAAAAAACAATACCATTACTAGAAACCAGAAAAAAAACCATCAAATTTGATGGTTAATTTCTTTTTGATAGTTGTCTTTTGTTCTTTGTTTTTTATTTAATATTGAAACAACAATTAAAATTAAAAACCCTATTAGAAATGACATAGCGCTTGAATCAAATAGCAACAATGAACTCTTTGCATAAAGGAATCCACCAATAATTGGCCCAGCAACCATTCCTATAGAAACAAAAGATTGTCTGATTCCCATGATTTTACCATACTCTCCCTCTTTCGCATGTAATGAAATATAGTTTTGCTCTAGAGGTGTATAAATCGCTTTAAATATCACATAAATCATAAATACTGTGTACACAGATATTAAAAAGTTATTCGCTCGAAATACATAGAAGACTATTAAAGCATTTATGACCTGTATGATAATCATTAAGCCTATTTGTTTTTTCATTTTAGCAAATAATGGAACCAAAAAGATACTAGTAAACAACGATACATATCCAGTAACCATTACGAAGGTCCCTAATTCCAATGGATTCAAACCAGAATCATTAAAAAACACATCCATATATTTACTTAGATTAATTGCTCCCATGGTAATAAAGGCCAAAGAAACAAAGAATAGTATTAATTTAAAGTCTATATATCGTATAGATTTCAAGCTAGAAAATACACTTTGCTTCGGACCAACATGAAAGGCGCATCTTCTATCCTTAAATAAAAGCAAAATAACTCCAATATAAACTAAGTTTAGAACTGCTTGAATTAAAAATATTTCTTTGTAGTTTGTTATATGAAATAATTCAACCATTGTTGCATTGGTGGATAAAAAGCCACCTAAATAATAACCCAACGATGCTCCTAATGTTATTGCGCCAGCTATATATGCTAAATACTTAGCACGATGTTCTTTATCCGTTATTTCTATTAGATAACTTGTAAATAGTGTAATGGAACTTACAACTCCTAATCCACTAAATAATCGGAAAAATACCATTAAGTATTGATTGTTACTATATCCAAAAAAGAATTGACCAATACTATACATCAATAATCCAATCACAATATATAATTTTTTCTTTCCACGATCCCCAATGATTCCCCAAATAGGGCCACCAATCATGAGCCCTAAACTCATAGTCGCAAAGAAAACTCCAAACATGAAGTCTTGTATTCCTAGACTCCTTACAAAAGCAGGAGTGACTGGATGCCCTAAATTGTGTATAATGTTTTGAATTAAGAAGAACAAAACAATTATATATCTTTCTTTTTTCATAATTTCACCTATCAATAAAGTCCAGTAAATTATACCATTAAATATATTTTTTTAAGATTACAATGCATTTTATCATATAATTATCTTTGATTTCAATCAAATAATTCATTTCATAAATAAAAGGCGATATGTATCGCCTTTTAATCATCTAATGGCGGAGCAAGAGAGATTCGAACTCTCGCGCCGGTCTCCCGACCTACACCCTTAGCAGGGGCGCCTCTTCGGCCTCTTGAGTATTGCTCCATTATAACAGTCAGCCTTATTATTTTACTTGTTTTCAGGCTAACTGTCAACTGTTTTTTAATTAATGTATGTTTCTTCTTGTTTCACTTCATCTTCGATAGGTTTTGGAGTTTCTTTTTCGATTTTTGGATCTTTTTGAACTTCTTTTTTTGTATTTAGAGCTTTAGATGTTTCGCGATATTTTTTATATCCACCATAACCATCATAGCCAAGATACAATCCACCACTTACCGACATAAACAGTACCAACCATCCTAATGTTGTAATAATTTCTTGTTGCAATACTGCTAAAGTCAATATAACAGACCCTAAGGCAACACAAATCAAATGAAACCAGAATTTTATTGGTTCTGTTTTTTCTGAGAAGTAATACAAAGATACAAAGTATATAACACCTCGTGCTAATAAGAAGAATGTTAGCATGTAACCATATAATCCTATCCAAATGCTATTAGCGGTATCTAATTTTCCAGAGAACACCACAAAAATCATTAATGCTCCAAGTAATGTGTCAAAAATCACTTCGATCAAATTTAATGTTCTTAAGACTTCTTTATTAAGAGTTTTTAACAGAGGCACCACTCTCAAAATAGAGAATATTACTATTGCAATACCAGTAGTTGCATATACAATCTCTTCATCATATATCTTCATAAGCACGCCTGCAGCGATTAAGATAGCTGCCAAAATCCATTTAATTATCCAACCATATCCGAATTTTCTTTTTGCCATATTAAAACCTCCTTAGTTTTAACTAATCATAAACATATTATATTACAATAACATCTAAAATCATAGATATGTTATTAACTTAGTGAACAAATGCAGGTTTTTTAGTTGGATCAATCATCGTTAATTGCAATCGTTTCCTAGGAATATCAACTGTAACCACCCAAACCTTAACAATGTTGCCAACACTCACGACTTCTAGTGGGTGTTTAATAAATTGTGTACTCATCTTAGAAATATGAACTAGACCTGCTTCCTTAATCCCAACATCAATAAACGCACCAAAATCAACAACATTTCTCACGGTTCCTTGTAGCTCCATATCTGGTCTAAGATCTTCTAAACTTAATAATTCACTCTTTAATAACGGTTGAGGAAACTCATCTCTTAAGTCTCTAGTAGGAGCGATAAATGCATCTAAAATATCTTCTATGGTAATGATGCTTTGATTTAAATCTTTAGCAAGTTTTGATGCATCATAATTATGAATAATCAACTTGCATTTTGGTGTGCCGATATCATTAACATCCAGATTTAAATACGACAAGATTTCTTTTGCTAAATCATAACTCTCTGGATGAATTGGAGTTTTATCTAGTGGGTTATCAGAATTAAATATTCTTAAAAATCCTACTGCTTGTTCAAATGTTTTAGGCCCCATGCTATCTACTTTTTTTATGTTTTTTCTATTTTTAAAAGGCCCATTTTCTTCTCTATAGTTCACAATATTTTTCGCTACTTTTGCTGATAAACCTGAAATATATTTGAGTAATGAAAACGATGCTGTATTTACATTTACCCCAATTTGATTCACTGCTGTAGAAACAACAAAATCCAATGAATCGGATAGTTTCGCTTGGGAAACATCATGTTGATATTGACCAACTCCTATAGATTTTGGATCAATTTTTACCAATTCACTTAGTTGGTCTTGCATACGTCTTGCAATACTAACTGCTGAACGTTCTTCGACTTGGAAATCAGGGAATTCTTCTCTAGCCAAGTCAGATGCAGAATACACAGAAGCACCTGCTTCGCTTACTATAACATATTTAGCAGTTAATTTTTCTTCTTTAATAATATCTACGATAAACGCTTCTGTTTCTCTAGATGCCGTTCCATTACCAATAGCGATAATATCAATTTCGTATTTTCTAACGACTGCAGCAATCAATTTTTTAGCTGATTCTACTTTTTGAGGATCCGCTCTTCCGCCTTTATATGCTTCATGTGGGTATATAACACCTTTCGCCATATATTTACCAAATCGATCAATTACAGCTAATTTACATCCCGTTCTAAAAGCAGGGTCGACCCCTAACACCATTTTTCCTTTTAAAGGTGGTTGCAAAAGAAGTGAACGCAAGTTTTCTGAAAATATATGTATTGCTTGATTTTCTGCTCTGTCTGTAAAATCGCTGCGAATTTCTCTTTCTATTGAACCACTAATGAGTCTTTTATATGCATCTTGACTCGCTTCTTCAATAAGGGGTACAACCGGTGAATTTTGGTTTGTAATAACATTGCGATTTAAATAACTAATTATTTGTTCTACAGGAACATCAATTTTAGCTGTAATAATTTTTTCTTTTTCCGCTCTATTAATAGCTAAAATTCTATATAATTTTATAGTTTTAAGTGGCTCTTCATAATCATAAAAGTTTTGATAAGTATTGTATTCATCTTCTGCATTCTTTTTTACTTTAGTTACGATTAAAGAATTGTTATATGTATAATCTCTAATCCATTTACGATAATTTGCATTATCAGAAATCATTTCAGCAATAATATATTTAGCCCCTTCAAAGGCTTCTTCAATAGTAGTAACCTCATCCGTTAAGAATGGTCTAGCTAATTCATCTAAATCAACAACCTCAGGAAACATTAATAATTGTGTAGCTAATGGTTCTAAGCCTTTTTTAATTGCTTCTGTAGCTTTTGTTTTCTTTTTCTCTTTGAATGGTCTATATATATCTTCAATATCGACTAATTTATCACATTTGTTAATCTCTATTCTTAATTCTTCTGTCAACATACCTTTTTCATCGATTAGTCGTATGATATCTTCTTTTCTTTTTTCAAGACTCTTTCCATACTCATATTCTTTTTCTATTGCTCTGATTTGTTCTTCATCTAAAGATCCGGTTTGTTCTTTTCTATATCTAGCAATAAATGGCACTGTATTGCCTTCACCTAACATACCAAGAACCACTTCAACTTGTTTTACTTTTATTCCTTGATTTTTCGCTACTTGTTTAATTAAAATATCATTTATATATTCCATAAAATCACCATTTCTTTCTCTTATATTTTACCATAATACTAGACATTTAACAAAGTTTTATAGTATTTATCTAATCATTTATCGTATCCATATTGTTGATTTAAAAAAACCTTTACAGAAATTTGTAAAGGTTTATTATAAATACATGTTTGACTGATTAATTAAATGCCTCATAAGTTCCTGCTTCAATGCTGTCTAACGCGTCGGTAACAGAGGTAGTGCCTGTAAATACTTCATAGAATTCACCGTCAACCACAACCATTAATAATGGTGTTTGCATTGCAGTTATATCAATTTCAGCTAAGAATGAAGCAAGAAATGTATCTGTGTCGGTCATTTCATCAGCATTTGCGATAAAAAACATATCATCGCCTTTATTGATTTTATTACCTGCTTTTAATACATCTAATTTAGCATTTTCACAATTTACACAAGAAGTTGAATAGAAATAAACTACATAATCTTGTAGTTCTTCTGTTCCGCCGTTTGTATAATCAAAAATACCACTATACTCAGTTATGTTCGTATAACTATCGTAATCTTTCCATCTTGATACTGCATCATAAATAAATATGATTGCAATGAATAGCATAACTGATACTATGATTGAAACGATAACTTTCAATAATACTTGTTCTGAATTTTGTTTCTTAAACCCTTTTTTATATGTTGCCATATTCTCACCTCAGTATTAATATTTTACTTAATTTCGTTGTTTTTTTCAAGACTTTTTTTTCTTATCAAGAAAACTACACATTTTCTATGATACACATGCCAATACTATTATCCAATTCGTGCGATAAACTAATGAAAAATTTGAATTCATTATAAGTCGGTTTTTTTACATAAGGCAATCCACTCTTATCGTTTAAAACTACGATATCTCTCATACCAATTTTATATTGCGTATGTCCTATCGCTTTGATAATTGCTTCTTTAACAGCAAATCTTCCTGCCAGATATTCTAGTTTCCTAGATTCTAATTTCGATTCATCAAAAATAATTAATTCTTCTTCACTTAAAATTCTTCTTGCATGGTCTAATTTGATTCTTGAATTTTTTAAGATGTCTACACCGATACCTACAATCATTTTAATGCCTCTTCAATTAATATTTGATTTGCTAAATCTTTTATAGCTCTAAACCTGTGATTCAAAGCTGATTTGGATATTTGATTATCAAAATGTTCTAAAGAAGCATAACTTAATTCAAGAAGTGTTGCTTCTGGATATCGTTTTCTCAAAAAGATTGCTTCACTCATCGCTCTACTAACATTATCATGATATTTCTTTTCTATAATAGCGATATATTCCAACTGCTTATTGGCAGCATCCATCGCTTTTTTTTCATTTGCAATATCACAATTGATTACTCTATTAATAGAATTTCTAAAATCTCGTTTAATTCTTGAATCTTCAAAATCAAATAAGGAATTATGTGCTCCAACAACTCTTAAGAAATCAGCAATTCTCTCCGCTTCCTTAATATATGCAATATAACCTCTTCTATTTTTGGCTACTTTTGCATTCAAGTTAAAAAAATTCGATAATTCTTTTAAAATATTAGCTTGGACTTCTGAGAATGCTTGGATTTCTAAATGATAAGAACTGGTTTCTGGCGAGTTTATAGATCCTGTAGCCAGAAATGCTCCTCTTAAATACGCTCGTTTACAACACTCTTTTTCAATGATTTTTGCATCAACGTCTTGAAAGAATATTGCTGATTTATTGATTAGTGATAAATCCGTCAATAGAAATTCAATTCTATCGGATATCTTCACAATAAATATATCGTGCTTCTTTAATTTTGTGGTTTGTTTCATTAGAATCGTCACTTCAAGATTATACAATGCTTTAACGATGCTAACAAACCGTCTTATTACAGCGTTATTTGTGCTTTGAAACACCAAACTTAATCCCACGCTATTTTTTTCTATAGAACCACCGATATGTAACATAGCAGATAATTCTGCTTTGTTACAACAATCAGCTTGTTTAATGCTCTGCAATTCTGTTTTTATTGTTGTAGAAAATGACATTGTATCACTCCAATTATTCTTCTATTACTTCTGGTTGTTCCTTTTTATATCCAAAATATCCAGGAACAGTTTCATAAGTCATTCCTTTTCGTTTTACTCTAATATAAGTAGATAAAGCAATTCCTGCAGCAATCATTAATACGGATGTTACTATCGCAGACTTCATAGTGATTCCAAAAATATCAAATGTCAATGGATCTGTTCTCATGGTTTCAATGAATATTCGCAAACCACCATACCATACCAAATAGAATGATAATAATTCACCAAAGTAAACTTTTTTCCACCTTCTAAGTAGCAACATGATAATAAATCCTAATATGTTAAACATCGACTCATAGAAGAACGTTGGATGATAAAACGCTGTGATTGGTTCTACCGATATTGAATGCAATCCTCTTACAATGTACATATTATTTACAATGAATGTGGGCAAGTGAAGTGAATATTTTAAGAAATTGTATTGTGCTTCTAAACTTAGATTTGCAACTCCATCCGTCATTCCACCAACTACACCACCATGTGCCTCTTGGTTAAAGAAATTTCCCCATCGTCCAAAAGCTTGAGCGATAATAAATCCTATTGCAACAATATCAAATACCTTATATAAATCAATCTTACGTTTTTTCGTATAAAAATATGCGCAAATAATTGCGGTAACAAAAGCTCCGTGGATAGCTAATCCAGCTAGCCCAAAGTTGCTGTAACCTAGATCGTCAATAAATTGCAATTTCCCATTATGAAAACCTAGAATTCTTAATAACGATGGGAAAAATCCTTCGCCAATGAAGTTTTCAAGTTCGAATGCTACATACCATAGTCTAGCACCCAAAATAGCAATTGGTACTATCCAAAGAAAACCATCAATTAAATCGTCTTTTTTCATGCCTATACGAGGCATTTCTCTAGTACCTATAAA
>CAZSVN010000001.1:0-9280 GCA_964610285.1 uncultured Candidatus Izemoplasmatales bacterium | reverse complement strand
ACTGAATAAGAATCAACAGCCGGTGTTGAATTCTCATTACAACTAACTAATGTTAGAGTTAACCCTATTAACAATACTATTAAGAATCCTTTAATATATCTACTCATCTTGTCCCTCGGTATCTTTATCTTGATTTTTCTTGATTTCTTGATTCAAAAGTTTATTAAATTCATTTGCTGAATTATATCCCAATTCTTTTGATTTGAAATCATATGCAGCAGCTTCTACAAGAGTAGCTGAGTTTCTAGCTTCTGTAATCGGTATTGATGTATGAGAAATAAATGTATCAAATATTTTATGATACTCTTCTTTCATACCTAAGCGATCAAAATCGGAATCATCATCCCACTTTTCTAATTGTACAATAAGAGATATCTTTTTGCTTTCGCGATAGGCTTTAACTCCGAAAAGATAAACCACGTTCACAATACCTACACCACGAATCTCTAAATACTTTTTCAATAAATTAGGAGCTTCACCAATGACTACTCCTTTTTCTAGTTGATACATCTCAACCATATCATCAGCTACTAAAACATATCCTCTTCTAATTAATTCCAATGCTACTTCTGACTTACCCAAACCGCTTTTTCCAGTAATCAATACTCCGACACCATTGATATCCATTAACACTCCGTGTCTAGAGGTTCTTTCAGCGAGTCTCGCTTGTAAGAATGCATACAACTCACTAAAAAGCGCAGATGTTGCATAAGAACTTTTCAATATAGGAATATTGTATTCATTTCCATACTTTATAAACAAATTTGGTATATTAACATTCTTAGAAAATATGAATGCAGGAGGATTTTTCTCAAATAACATCTTTGTTCTAATTTGTTGATCTTCTTCGTCTAACCAGTGAAAAAAAGTCCCTTCCTTAGAACCAATAATTTGAATTCTATCATGTTCATAATAATCAAACATTCCAGCAAATTCTAAACCAGGTTTTGATAAACTTTGATTGGATACGGTTCTATCAATTCCTTTTTTGCCTGCAATAATTTCTAATTTAAGTCCTTTTATAACTTCTTTAATTGGAATACTAGCCATATCATTACCTACCTATTTTTTATCTTTTTTAGAGTTGCTCGGTGCATTAACCTAATATATATATTTTTTATAATTGCTCTTACTACTTGAAACATCACAACAAATGCAATAGGATACAAATAATTTAAAAACGAAAAAGCATCGCCGAACACAAATAAATCCATTACATAAAAAAGCATTAAATTTATAAAGGAAAATATAAGCCCTGATGTATATAATACTAGTTTTAGTTGCTTTCTTAATAAGTATCGTTTAATTTCTTCTTCCATGATTGTAAAACCAAATACCAATATCACAATATAAATATCATTTGTTACTTCAGCAAACTCAAATATTTGTAACAAACTAAAAATAACGATGAAGTTTATTAATAAAGAGAAAATCATATTAATCCAATAATTATTAGAGTAAGTCGTAGCTAAATTGATACGGATTACTGTATTTTTTGGACCCGTCTGTTTTTTTCTCTCTTCTTCGTTTTGTTTTTTTACTTTTTCAATTAATTTTTCTAATTCTTCAATTTCTTTTCGAATATCTTTGTCGTCTTTATTCATATATAACCCTACTTTATCAAAATACAATTAATATAATATCATAATTCCTCTAAAAACACGAGTAAAAAACAATAAGAACAAGCAGTTCTTTCTACTTGTTCTTATTCAAAATCTTATGTAAAAACTCACCTGTATAACTATTTTTATTTAAAGCCACGCTCTCCGGTGTGCCATAAGCCACTAATTCTCCGCCTCGGTCTCCACCTTCAGGTCCCAAATCAATAACATGATCAGCAACCTTGATAACATCAAGATTGTGTTCAATCACAATTACTGTCGCACCTTTATCAACAATATTTTGGAGGACTGAAATCAATTTTTTTACATCGTGACTATGCAGTCCAGTTGTTGGCTCATCTAAAATATAAATGGATTTGTCTGTAATTTTCTTATACAATTCCGAAGATAATTTTACTCGTTGCGCTTCTCCGCCAGATAGTGTAGTAGAAGACTGACCAAGCTTAATATACCCCAATCCTACCGCTTGTATTGTAGATAACTTATTGTAAATTTTAGGAATGTTTTGGAAAAATTCTAACGCTTCTTCCATTCTCATATCCAATACATCCGCTATTGACTTTCCTTTATATTTTACCTGTAACGTTTCTTTGTTATATCGTTTCCCGTGGCATTCTTCGCACTCAACATACAAATTTGGTAGAAAGTGCATTTCAATTTTAATGACTCCATCTCCAGAGCAATGTTCACATCTACCGCCTTTTACATTAAATGAAAATCTTCCTTTTGAGTACCCTCTCAGTTTGGATTCTTTTGTTCTAGCAAATAAATCTCGTATTTCATCGAATACTCCAGTATAGGTTGCTGGATTTGATCTTGGAGTTCTACCGATAGGAGATTGATTAATATCAATAATCTTATCAAATATTTCGTAATTATGAATCTCTTTACACTTGCCAGCTACTTCTTTTCTTTTGGTAATTTTATTTACTAAATTTTTGTATAAAACTTCATTCACTAAAGAAGATTTACCAGAACCTGAAACCCCAGTAACGACCGTGAAGCAACCAATCGGAAATTCCACATCTATTTGTTTTAAATTGTTTTCTTCCGCACCAATAATTTGTAAATACCCACGCTCGTGTATACGTCTCTCTTTCGGAATTTCAATACGTAATTCTCCCCTTAGATATTTACCAGTTATAGAATTAGGATCCTTTAGAATCTCTTCAGGAGTTCCTACAAAGACAACTTCCCCACCATCAATACCTGCGCCAGGACCAATATCAACAATTAAATCGCTAGATTCAATCATTTCGGTATCGTGTTCCACAACAATCATAGTATTTCCTAAATCTCTCATTCCTTTTAAAGTTTCAATCAAGCGTTTATTATCTCTTTGATGTAACCCAATAGATGGTTCATCCAAAACGTATAAAACACCGGTAAGCCTTGAACCTATTTGAGTTGCTAATCGAATTCTTTGAGACTCGCCTCCGGATAACGTCGCAGAAGTCCTAGATAACGATAAGTAATCCAATCCTACATTAATCAAGAAATTCAATCGTTCTTTGATTTCCTTAATAATTGGTTTTGCAATTTCGTAGTCTTTATCGCTAAGATGCATATCATCAATGAATTCCTTTAAATGTAATATGCTTAATTCTGTGAAATCATAGATTGTTTTACCATCAATGAATACAGACAATGCTTCTTCATTCAATTTTTTTCCTTTGCAGGCGTCACATGGTGTATCATTCATCATTTTTTCAATCCAGTCTCTAACACCTTTTGACGTAGTTGTTAAATACCTTCTTTCTAAACTGTTAATAACACCTTCGAAAGGGCGTGTTGCGGAATGAAACATATTTCCGGCTTTTGAAACATATTTAAAATCAACAGATTCTTTTGATCCAAACAACAATATCATTTTTTCTTTATCTAATAAATCTCTATAAGGAGTTGTTATATCGATATTATGAGCCTTTGCTGTTTGTTCAATTTGTTGATAATACAAGGAATCTACTCCGGTATATTTTCTAAAAGCACCATCCTTTATAGATAAATCATCATCTGGAATCAATAAATTCACATCTACTTTTCGATTAAATCCTAAGCCCGAACAGGTCTTACAAGCTCCATAAGGTGAATTAAAAGAAAACATTCTAGGTTCTAACTCTGGAATGGTAAATCCACAAATTGGACAAGAAAATGTTTCTGAAAACAATACTTCTTTCCCATCCACGATTACTTTGACTAATCCATTTCCAAGTTTTGTAGCCACTTCTAATGAATCATAAATTCTTGATGTAATAGACTCTTTCACAACAATGCGATCAATGACCACATCGATATCATAACGTTTATTTTTATTTAGTTTGATTTCTTGGTCAAGTTCAAACTCTTCGGTATTGATTTTAATTCTGGTATAGCCTTCTTTTCTTAGAGCATCAATAGTTTTTTCATGCGTCCCCTTTTTTCCTCTAATGATTGGTGACAATATAATCAATTTTTTCCCATCATACTCTAATACTTTACTAGTCATTTCTTGAATTGTTTGTGATTTTATTTCTATTCCATGTATGGGACATATTGGTCTCCCTATTCTTGCATACATCAAACGAACGTAATCATATATTTCTGTAATCGTTCCTACGGTAGATCTGGGATTGTGAGACGTTGTTTTTTGATCAATCGATATCGCTGGTGATAATCCTTCAATGGAATCCACATCCGGTTTTTCCATATTACCTAAAAATTGTCTAGCATAAGCGCTAAGAGATTCTACATAACGTCTTCTACCTTCTTCATAAATGGTATCAAACGCTAAACTAGTCTTTCCGGAGCCGGAAAGACCTGTCATCACAACTAATTGATTTTTCTTAAATGTAAGATCTAAAGATTTTAGATTGTTTTCTCTAGCTCCCTTGATAATTATGTAATCGCCCAATATACCACCCGCTATTTTAGAATGCCCTCAAACTCTGCTTCACTAATTATTTTTATTCCTAAATCTAATGCTTTTTGATATTTCGACCCCGGACTATCTCCGAGTAAAATATAGTCTGTATTTTTAGATACTGATGAGGAAATATTTCCTCCCATATCTTCAATGATTTTCTTTGCATCATTGCGTGAATAAGATAATAACGTCCCCGTCAGAACCACGGTTTTGTTTGTAAAGAACGTTTGTTCATTTGTCTTTGAAGAAATATAAGTCGTATTTAATCCACTTTTAGACAATCTATCTAATAAAACTTTGGTTTCTTCTTTATGGAAATATTCTACCACAGATGCAGCAATTGCTTGCCCGATATCATTTATTTCTAATAAGTCATCCACTGATACTTGATAAAATTTATCTAAATTTCCTAGTGTTTCAACAAGTATTTTAGATACTTTGCTTCCGACATGTCTTATTCCTAATCCGAAAACTAGTTTGTCTAAGTTATTGTGTTTGCTTAATTCGATCGCTTCTAATAAATTATTTACACTTTTCTCGCCAAATCTCTCTTTTTGAATCAATTCTTCGTAGTGCTCTTGAAGTTCAAAAATATCCGCAATCGTTTGTACGTATCCATCATTATAGAGTTCTGTCAAAATGCTTTCTCCTAATCCATCGATATTATATGCCTCTCTTGATGCAAAATGAATTAATCCTTCTAAATGTTTTGCTTCACAATCTGGATTTAGACAGTAGTAATCCGCTTCTCCTGGTTTTCTTTCCAAAACGGAGTTGCATTTCGGACAATGATTAATCATTTTAAATGGAATTTCAGAGCCATTTCTTTTATGCTCTAAAACCCTCAATACTTCAGGAATGATTTCCCCCGCTTTACGTACAATAACAGTATCATTGATATGAATATCTCTATCATTAATAAAATCTTCATTATGTAATGTGGCCCTAGAAACTAATGAACCTGAGATCATAACTGGTTCTAATTCAGCAACCGGCTTTACAACGCCTGTTCTACCTATTTGAAATCTAATATTCGTTAATATCGTTTCTACTTCTAACGCTTTGAATTTATAAGCAATAGCCCATTTTGGATATTTAGCAGTATACCCAATTTCATCATAAAGATTAAACTCATTCACTTTAATTACTACACCATCAATTTCGTAAGGCAATTCAAATCGAAATGTTTCTACCTCTTGAATAAAACGAATAACCTCATCAATATCATTACATTTCTTTGTATAGTTGTTTACTTTGAATCCTAATTTTTTCAAGAACATCAATGATTGATAATGGTTATCTAAATGATTATTTGCAATCATATAATGCATAAAAGCGTCTAATTTGCGTTCGGAAACAACTTTTGGATCTAGTTGTCTCATCGTTCCCGCTGCAGCATTTCTTGGATTCTTAAATAAGTCCAATTGTTTTGCTTCTCTATCTTCATTTAAAGAATCAAAATTCTGTTTTGATATAAATATTTCTCCCCTTACTTCTAAATCGCCTTCATAAGCGATTTTAAGCGGTATAGAGCGAATTGTTTTGACATTCTCAGTTATATCCTCACCGATAACACCATCGCCTCTAGTAGCCGCTTGCTCCAAGTAACCATTGCGATATTTAATAGATACCGAAAGTCCATCAATCTTTAAATCAGCTGTATACGAATATGTTTTTACTTGTTTTCGAATTTTACTATCAAAATCACGAACGTCTTCCTCACTAAACAAATTGCCTAAAGAAAGCATGTTTTTTTCATGCTTTATTTTTTGTAGTTTTGAACTTGCAATCCCCCCAACTCTTTGTGTTGGAGAATCTTTTGTAATCCATTCTGGATGTTGTTCTTCTAAATCATTTAATTCTTTTAAAAGCAAATCAAAATCATAATCACTTAAGGTGGGATTATCTAGTACATAATATTCATAATTTGCTTTGTTCAATACTTCTCTTAATTCCTTAATTCTATGTTCATCCATTTTACGACTCCAATACTTCATAACTAGGGTGGTCTTTTAACAAAATCTTGATTCCAGTAGGGCTCTTAAACGCTACCGTTACTTTATCGCTCGAAATTTCAACAACAACACCTTTACCAAATTTCTTGTGTTCAATTTTATCGCCTAAACGAACTTTTTTTTCGCTTTTTGTATACTCTAAAATATTTTCAGGAACAACCCTCGGTTTTCGATGATATGGTTTCTCGATGATTATATTTTTGGGGCGATACATCCCGCGTTTATCTAATAAATCTTCTTCTATTTCATCCAAAAATTGTGAATCTAGGTTTTCCATATAATGACCATACATGAATCTGCTCATACAATTCGTTAAAAAAACCAAATCTTTTGCTCTAGTTATAGCTACATAGAAGAGTCTTCGTTCTTCTTCAACGTTATTTCGTTCTTGTAAGCTTTGGCTTGATGGGAATAAGGTTTGTTCTAAGCAAGTAATGAATACTGCTTTGAATTCCAATCCCTTCGCTGAATGAACAGTCATTAAACTAATAAAATTAGAATCATTCATTGAATCTTCCGCTTCTTCTCTTAAGGTTAAGTCATTGAGCATAAGAACTAGTATTTCATAATTCGAGAAGTTTACATCATAATCCTTTATTTTTTCTAAAATAATTGTTTTGAATTCGTTTACATTGTCAAGGCGTCTCTCAGCTTCAAATGCTTTATCACCCATTAAATCATTGTTTTCCAACATCGCTTTGTATCCTGTTTTTTCAATCAACAGATCAAATGTATCCAATAAATTTCTAGTTTCAATGTTACGTTGTAACTCTACGATAGTATTTTTTAAACTAACAAGAGCTTCTCTTGTCTTGTTATTAACATACGGCATATCTTCATCTATGATATCCATCATCTTCAAATGATTATCTTTAGCAAATGATTCTAACTTGCTATAAGAAACATTTCCTAATCCTCTTTTTGGTACATTACATATTCTTGAAAAAGCATAATCATCGCCTTTATTTATTATCAAATGTAAATATGCGATTACATCCTTAATTTCTTTTCTCTTATAAAATGATATATTCCCAACTACTTTGTGAGCTAGGTTGTGTTTAAGAAATACATCCTCAAACTTTCTACTCATGGAGTTATTGCGGTACAACACAGCAATATCTTTCTTTTGATATCCTTCCATAAGTAACAATCGAATTCTATCATAAACGTAGTAAGCTTCTTCTTCATCGGTACCAGCTTTATAATGTACAATCTTTTCTCCCGCGCCTAATGTTGAAAATAGATCTTTAGGAATTCTGGAAGCATTATTCTTAATAACCGAATTAGCTGCCTGCAATATATTATCCTTGGAACGATAATTTTGATCTAAAACTATTTTTTTATAGTCTGGAAAATCTCTCATGAATTTTTTAATGTTTTGAATATTAGAACCTCTAAAAGCATAAATGGATTGGTCTTCGTCGCCCACTATAAAAAGGTTATGATGTAATAAAGAAAGATATTTCACTATTTCATATTGAATATCATTGGTATCTTGAAATTCATCTACTAAAATATATTGAAACATACTCTGATATTTTTTTAAGATTTCAGGGAATTGTTTAAATAATTTTAAAGGTAATAGAAGTAAATCTTGAAAATCAACAAGATTATTTTCTTTTAAATATAAGTTATATTCATCATATATTTGATTTACAACTGATTTTATTGGTTCTTCTAAAAAATCAGCATTCATTTGATTTCCTTTAATATTTTGAATGAGCCTACTAATAATCTTTGGATAAAATTGTTTTAAATCATAGTTGTGCTTTTTTAAAATAGTTTTTGTAATGATATTGGAATCTTCATCATCGACAATTTGAAAATCACTTTCGTAACCTAAATGATGAATATCATAGCGCAATATTTTTGAACCCATAGCGTGAAAAGTTGATAACCAGATTCCTCTAACGGGTATATCAATTAAATTGAAAACTCGGCTTCTCATTTCTTCCGCGGCACGGTTTGTAAAGGTGATTGCTAAAATATTAGTCGGTGATATCCCAATCTCACTAATTAAATAAGCAATTCTATTCGTAAGAACCCTGGTTTTTCCAGAGCCTGCACCAGCTACTGCCATGACCGGTCCAACAACTGTTTTTACCGCTTCAATTTGCCTATTATTCAGATTATTATAAATAGAATTTTCCACTTTATCACCTACTAATATTATACCATATTACAATCACTTTTAATAGCAATTATGTGTTTTTAATTAAGATAAATTTAACACATAATCTATAAAAATCGATTTTTTGAAACATAATTAAAAGGCCTATTTTTAGGCCTTAATAACGTTTTAAATTCACTGCTTTAACAGAAGTATTTTTATCATGAATATAATAATCATATTTTTTGAAATCAAACGCTATTTTACAATACATATAATTCATTTTATGACTTTTAGATCAACCCATTTACAGCACAATAATTTCATAAAATCAATCCACTAAATCATCAATATTCTTGGTATATATTTTGTGATTTTTACTTAAAAATCACTGCTAGATTATGAAAATTTACCTTCGAAAAGACTATAGATTTTCACTCCAAAAAATAGATTTTTAGTCAAAACAATAATTCTTTTATCTATCAATCACTAAATAACAGTAAATCGCCAAGTATGGTATTTTTCTATCATTATTTTATGCTTACTTAGGATTTGTATAAAGATAGGCTGGCGTTGTGGTTGAACTGCCTGTAAGAGGTACTCCAACGGGTACTCCAAACGAATATAAATC